>CAYIHM010000010.1:0-162 GCA_964363265.1 uncultured Candidatus Saccharibacteria bacterium | reverse complement strand
GGGGCACTAAAAATTATTTTTACATGCTGCATAATATAAATGTCACGTGGCGTCCGTATTACTACGGACGCCACGGTACCACATCACTTTTATCCTTTGCGTCGATATTCCCTATGCTCTCGTGCAAATTTCGGATTCTCCGGCAAAGTGCAGACAACGCAC
>CAYIHM010000009.1:11143-12784 GCA_964363265.1 uncultured Candidatus Saccharibacteria bacterium | reverse complement strand
GCAAAAACACGGCGCGTATGCACGCGCCGTGTTTTTGCATTCAATGATCTGACAATGCGAAATTTATCGCCCCTGCTGTGCGAGGCCTGCGTCTATGACCTGCTTTATCACGGCGTATGGTTGTGCGCCTTCAAGCGGATATTTATTTCCGTCGGACGTTGTTATTATGAAGCTGTGCGGAGTACCGCGTATGCCCGCCGTAACGCCAGATTGGAATTGCGCCTCCACTTTGTCTTTATATTTACCGCTGTTCAAGCACGACTCAAACGCTGCCTTATCAAGTCCCAATTCCACCGCTATTTTTGGAAGTTCTGCTAGGTCTAGATTATTGTTTGAAGGTGTTATTTCAAAAATGCGGGCAATGTATTTCCAAAACATATCATTACCGCCAAGTTCCGCCGCGCACTCTGTCGCTTCAGATTCTTTATCAGCTTTCGGATGAATGGAATCAAGTGGGAAGTGGCGATAGACCCATGCGACCTTGCCGTCCTTGCCATACTCGTTCATAATTCTCTGCATTGTCGGATGGAATGTTTTACAGAATGGGCACTCGGTATCCGAATATTCCACAATCACGATCGGTGCGTTCGGATTGCCTATGATGTGGTCTTGGTCGGTCACGGGAGCAAGATCCGCATTCCCCGCTTCAGCGGCAGGCGAATCTTTTTTGACCGTATCTGCGCCATTGTTTGACATATACACCGCCCCTGCGATGATAATGCCCGCAATGACGATGGCGATAGGGATAGTGAGATTATTTTTTTGTTCGGTCGGTTCCATATGATAGATATGATAATTTACGGCTGATTAATATGTTATCTATTATATCACGTTCGGCCGTATTGCAAATACTTTGTATTTTGCCCTTCATACATTATACTTTACAATAATATTAATAACAAAACCTATTCTATGGCTATCAAAAGAGCAACATCGCGCGCGCAGGTAAATACGCAAAATGTACACGGCCTGCACGAAGGAATATGGGGGGATTTTTCCGAACTAAATGGCGATGTTTCGCGTATTTTTGGTGATGTGAGTTTGCATAGGATTCGTGGACGCATAAGCGCCATTTCCGGCAATATTGACGGACTCTACGGTGATGTTTCAAATATCTTTGGCGACGTGACAAATATTATCGGCGATGTTTCCAATATCCGCGGCGACGAGAGCGACCTTTCCGGCGACGAAAGCGGAATCATTGGCGATGTTTCAAATATTTCCGGAAATGTGAGCAATATTCGCGGTGATACGACGAAAATATCAGGAGATGTAACGCGGATTATCGGCGATGTTTCGGGACTTTCCGGCGATGTTTCGCGCATAGTCGGGAATGTGACGCACATAAAAGGCGATGCGGGCAATCTCTCCGGCAATGTGACGAATCTTTCCGGCGACGTGTCAGGGATTTCAGGGAACGCGACAGGTGTTGAGGGTGATGCAACGGGAGTAGAGGGCAACATTGAACAGATGGTATAGTATAAATCTGGCATTTGATGTTTGATAAAATTTGCACTTAAAAGCGATAGCAAATAAGTGCAAAATTATATAATGAAATAGCGTGGAGCAAAAAAAACGGCCGAATGTTGGGGGTTTTTTGTGCCCGGGTTTTTACATAGCACAAACTTTTATTTTTGGGGC
>CAYIHM010000009.1:0-11133 GCA_964363265.1 uncultured Candidatus Saccharibacteria bacterium | reverse complement strand
CCAATTAAAAGCTATACAAAATAAGTCAAAAATTATAAAATTAAATCGCGTGTACAAAAAACACGCCACTATTGGCACGTTTTTTTGCTCCACGCTATTTACCATCGCACAATCTTTACTTTTGGCGCCCCTGTTTTTCCTACAAGCTAAAAGCCGCCAGCTAAAAACTCTCTCACCGTATCTCGTAGCGCAGATTTACCGTTGCATTTATTTCTTGTGAGCCCGGCTCTATTGTTGGCGCAACCTCCGTCGCTTTTCCGAATGTTTGCACATCTCCGCCCATACCGTAATCATAGAAACCGCCTTCATCCACAGACAGCAATTTGCCAAGACGAAATCCGCCAGCTCTTGCCGTATTTTCCGCTTTTCCTCTTGCCTGCTCAATTGCTTTCGCGCGTGCTTCTTCCTGCAGTGCCACTTCATCATCAATAGTGAAATTTGGTCCTGATACGGTGTTTGCACCCGCATCTACCGCGCCCGTGAGTATTTCGCCGATGATGCCGAAATCGCGCACTTTTACTGTGATAGTTTGACGCACAGTGTACCCAACGATTTCCGAAGGCTGGCAGGGCGCTCCGACATTCATAAAATAATTATCACAACGATAATATTGGTAGCGCGGCTCAATGCCATATTGAGATGTTGTGATATCTTTTTCGTCAATTCCTTTTTCTTTCGCGAACACTATAACACCGTTTGCCTTTTGCGCATTCTCGCTTTGGAGCGCGCTGAGGTCCTTCCCACCCTCCGTGACAACGCTAAAAGAGAACTCCGCAACATCAGGAACTGTGGCTACCTTGCCCTCACCGCTTACGCTGAAACTGCGGTAATATGACGGTTCTGTTCCTCGAGCGAATGCGCCGGCGTACACAAGCGCCGAAAGCGCGAATGTCGCGAGAGCAACAATACCGGCGACGCCCAATTTGTTCTTTATGTTTTCATTCATGATATTAGTGCGTGATATTTATTGATAATAACCTATTTCATCATAGCATTCCTGCAGCTGTTTTAGTATTTACACAATATCTCCCATCTGGCCGTCGTGGTATTCCAGATGGTGTTTGCGGATGAATGTGCCTATACCGAATAAAATTGTCGCGATTACGGCGCTTGACATACAGTATATGCAAACTGCCTTGATGAGCTCTACCTGCACATAAGTGAAGTATGCGGATACGAAAAAGCCGAGTGTTGTGAGGTAAGCAAGAAGAGTCGCCGCGTATGTGGTGCGGCGGAAAAGGTAGAGAAGCGCGTTGAAAATGGTAAACGTATAATAAATGACACCCAATACGGGAAGCGACACGCCAGCAATCTGCGTGTATGGACTCTTTGCAACCTCATTGCATCCGGGTATCGTCTCGCAGGAAAGCGGGCTTCCCGTGTAATAAGCATTGGTGAGGTACGCGGAGTCGGCAAGACCGACCATCGCGAGTGCGAGAAAAATGTAAAGCAAAATGTGTATAAAAGGGAAATCTTTTTGCATAGGATTATTTTATCATATCACTCGTGGGGATATTGTTAACACCACATTCATCAAACGATCCGTTCTCGCACAGCGAACGGTTCAATTTTTTATGGATCGCGGCGATTGCGGCACTCTTTGTCGGAAATATGTGATCTTCACCGATATTTTTCATATAGCGCCCCCTGCGCAACAATTTTACGATCGGTTCGCGAAGTCCCGAAAAATATAATCCGCCGCCAAGAGCGTTGCGCCTTCTTGCTTCTTTGGCGAGCATTTCTGCCGCGGCCACATCAATGAAATTGATACTTTTGCCGACGACAAGAATGTGTTTCGCGCGGCGGTCTGTTTCGTCAAAGCGCGCGAGTTCGCGCTCCACATGATTCGTGGCGCCAAAAAAAAGTGATCCGTCTATCGCAACCACCTTTAGTTGGGCGCATTCGGGAAGTCCAGTCGTGTTTGGTATAAATTTTCGCGTTGTATCGCTTGGATCGGGGATCATTGTATAGACCGCTGGAGATGTTGTTTTGCGCAGATAGAACAGCACAGACATCAAAACTCCTACATAGATGGCGAATTCAAGTTCCGAGAACAGTGTTGCGAAAAAAGTAGCGGCAAGTATGAATGTTTCGGAGCGGCTAGTTCGCAAAATTGATCGAATATAGCTAAAGTCAATAAGCCCGTATGCTACGAGAAACAATATGGCCGCCATTGTGGCTAGTGGAAGATACGCGGCAAGTGGAGCTACGGCAAAAAGGATTACGATCAGAAAAATGGCCGCAAAAACAGACGCGAGCGGTGTTTTCGCGCCGGCTTCATAATTGAGTCCGCTCCTGTTGAATGACCCACTGGACGCGTAGCCGGAGAAAAAACTGCCAGCGAGATTGGAAAGTCCCTGACCGATGAATTCTTGATTGCCATTGATCCTCTGTCCTGAACGGACCGCAACGGCGCGGCCTATTGATACGGCTTCGGTCAAGGCAAGAATCGTTACCGCCACTGCCGAAGACGCTGTCGCCGCGATCGCGCCAAGCGAGAAATCTGGATACGAGAGCGGTGGGAGATGTGCCGGCAGTGTGCCTATCGTAGCGATACCCGTCATTGATTCCCCCAAAAGATAGTTGAACGCAAACCCCGCGCCGCTTCCGACGACCATCGCGCTGATCATATATGGGAATCTTGGGAAAAATCTTTTTGTCGCAATCCCGGAGAGAAGCGTGATGATCCCCACCAAGAGCACATATATATGGACTTCGGATAAGCGTGTAAAAAATGCAAAAATTATCTCATAAAAAGAAGCGCCGCGCTCCACCGGTATTCCGAAGAAATTTTTTATTTGACTTCCCGCAATCAAGATTGCCGCGCCGGCGGTGAATCCGATGACAACCGTGTGCGAAATAAAATTCACAAGGACACCAAGACGAGCGATACCCATTGCGAGCTGGAAAACGCCGACCAAAAAAGTGAGCGTGAGAACAAGGCGGATATATTCGCTCGTCCCGGGTTCGGCGAGAATGCTTATGGAAGAAAATACCACGATGGAGATTGCGGTCGTTGGACCGGAAACCAAATGCCGCGATGATCCCCAAAGCGCGGCAATGATGGCCGGCACAATTGCGGCATACAGGCCATATTGCGGCGGGAGTCCGGCGATCGTGGCGAACGCCACACCTTGCGGCAAGACGATGGCTGCACCTACAAGCCCCGCAATGATATCATGCCGAAGAGTTGCCCGCGTGACCGACGGCCACCAGCGCAAAAAGGGGAATATTTTATATTGACGATGGTTTCGCGTGAGGAATTTTTGGATATGGGCGCGAGTATGGTCAAAATATTCACTGATCATATTTTGTTTGCCCGTGGTAGGTTGTTCCATATGGTGGTGCCGCGAAAAAGAAAAAACTCCCGAAGAAGTTTGCGGGTCTGCAGGCCCCTATGAACCCAGTATAAAACCAACCGCACCCAAACGCAACCGTCCCGGCAATGAACAGAATTTGTGGCAAGCCTGGGCGGGGGTGGTACAATAGGTGTATGAAAAAGGTGGCCATTTTTGACATAGACGGAACCATATTTCGTTCGAGCTTACTTATTGAGCTTGTGAATATGCTCATTGAGCGTGGGACGTTTCCGGATAGCGCGCGTGAAGAATATGAAAAAGAACATTCCGAATGGCTGGACAGGAAAGGGGATTACCAAAATTATATTGAAGCGATTGTGAAAGTATTTATGAAGAATCTCAAAGGCGTGTATTACGGGGATTTTATGGATTCTGCAGATAACGTGATTGAACAGCAACGCCACCACACTTATCGCTACACGCGTGACCTTATCGCCGAACTTAAAAGTGAAGGATATTACTTGCTTGCCATTTCGCACTCGCCGAAGTCAATTCTTGAAAAATTTTGTAAACATCTGGGTTTTGATAAAGTTTACGGGAAGCTTTATGAAACCGGAGCGACAGGATGTTTTACAGGTGTGATATTGGAAGAGCACCTCATTTCAAACAAGGCGAATGTGGTACGTCGTGCGGTGGAAAAAGAAGGACTTACGCTTAAGGGCTCCGTTGGGGTGGGTGATACGGAGAGCGACATTTCTTTTTTGGAAATGACAGATAGAGCGATATGTTTTAATCCGAACAGTAAATTATATCGCTACGCGAAATTAAATGGATGGGAAGTCGTAGTGGAGCGCAAGGATGTGGTGTATAAGCTGTAAATGCAGATGCGCGGAAGTGTACGAAAACTTACCGATATCGGAATTAGACAAACATCAACGGCCGTTGATGTTTGTCTAATTTATCCAAATGGCCATCCAATGGATATCGTGGTGTATGTAAACCTTGAATTATGAAACTCATTAATATCATACCTGCCGTCTTGTCGGTCGTTGATCTAAAACTGACTGTCTGAAGAAAATAAGGCCTTTCCATCAATATCATACATTTTGTACTATACAAAATGTATGATACGGGAAAATTATTGGGCCTCGCAACTTAAGGTATGCAAAAGAAGTATGTGAGTGACCCATTATAGCGATACAAGAGTGGCGTATGCTTCCGTCGCGACTACACAGCTCCCGCTGCCAGGCGGTGTCTGCGGCAATGCGCCACGGATTAGTGGGATGGCGGTATGGAAAGAAAATTTCTTTTCGCGGGCGAACGCTTCACGGCGGGCGGAAACAAGCGCGCGAGTTATTTCGGCTCTGGACTCCGCCTTGCAGCTCGCTTGCAGATTGGTCAGCAAGAGATCAAAGAGTGCGATCTCTTTTTCAGATGGCGCCCGTGTGCCGTTTTCAAGAGATGCGAGCAGGAGCGCATCGGGATCTTGCACGGACGCTTCCGCCGAATCCACATACGGGGCAAAAAACGCGCCCACGCTGGAGATCGTGTCGCGCCAAAGCCAAAAAAGACACACGATAAGGAAAATGGCGACCCACAAAACAATCGTACTTGCGGTACGAAGAAATGAATCACTGCTCGGAATCTCACCTAGTATGTTCATACGGTTATTGTATCTCGCGTGAAAATTAAACGCAAAGCTGCGAGCCGCCGACAATCCACACCCACCACCACTCTAACCGGTGACGCATACGGTACCATGGTACCGTATGCGTCACCGGTTAGAGTGTATACCCAAAGTACTTACTAACATAACATTCCCAATTGGGAATGTTATGTTAGTAATCTTGAATTACGAAACTCTTAAAAAATGAGCGGAGTGAAATTTCCAAGGTTAGACTTTAACCCCAAAAATTTCACTCCTAATCTTATGTAACTTCGCAATTCAAGGTTGCATACGGCAATTGAGGTATCGGAAAAAACCACCCGCGCGAGGGTGGTTTTTTGGGCGATTAATCTACAAACGTGAGTGCTTTGCCCTTTTTTGTACCGCGGCCGGTGCGGCCGATGCGATGTACATAATCGTCGTACGTCGTTGGAAGTTCGTAGTTGATAACGTGCGTTACGTCCGGTATGTCCAATCCGCGTGCGGCCACGTCGGTCGCCACGAGAGTTTGCACTTCGTGCCTTTTGAATTTTTGTAATGCGCGCTGGCGCTGGCTGTGCGATTTATCGCCGTGTATGGATTCCGCTTTTATGCCGCGCGCGACAAGGCGATGGCAGAGTTTTTCCACGCCGTGTTTCGTGCGCCCGAAGACGAGCACTTTTTTGAATTCCGGATTTGTCAGGAGGTCGCAGAGCATATCGTCTTTATTGAGCCCGCGCACGCGCACGACGTCCTGCTCCACGTTCTTCGCGGTATCGCGCGTTTTTACGGAGATACTCACGGGGTCTTTCAAGAAATCTTTAATTAGTTTCTCAATGTTCGGTGACATCGTTGCGGAAAAGAAGAGCGTGTGCCGTTCTTTGGGCATATGCGACACTACGAAACGCATATCATCAATAAATCCCATATCAAGCATTCTGTCTGCCTCATCAAGCACAATAGAATGTACGCCGTCTAAACGAAGTGCCTTGCGTTTCATAAGGTCCATCACGCGTCCCGGCGTTCCGATGATGAAATGATTGTGATCGCGCAGTTTGCGCAGCTGTGGTCCGATTGGCGCGCCACCCACGCATACCACGGAAAAGAGGCGCAAAGTTTTGCCAAAACTGCGCAACTCTTCATCTATTTGTAGTGCCAATTCGCGCGTTGGCGCAAGAATAATAACCTGCTCTCGGCGGTTTAGCACGATTTTGTTTATGAGAGGAATGAGAAATGCCCCAGTCTTGCCGGTGCCCGTATTAGCAAGACCGACGACATCCAGCCCGCGCAAAATATGCGGAATAATCTTATCCTGAATCGGCGTCGGGTCTGTGTATCCGCGCGTAACCACAGCGCTCTTCACGAGCGGGTCAAGAGCAAAATCGGTGAACTTATGCTCAGGAACGAAATGTTCTACTTTTTCTTCAGTGACTACCGCTTTGTTGATAAATGCGGCAATGTTTAATTTTGGCGCTGAATGCTTGCCAAAACGTTTGCCGCCGGAATTGTGCCCGCGGGATGAACCGCGAGAAGGACTATGAGAAGGACCGTACGAAGAGCTGCGAGAGTGACCGAAAGAAGCGTGCTGTCCGGACGATTGTCCAAAACGGCGCTTGCCAAAAGATCCCCCTCGACTGCTTTTCGCAGGGCGAGGTGTATGTGTATACATAGAATAATTAAGAGTGCGGGATTAAATTTGCCCTGCAAGAATCTGTTGAAACAGGTTCTTTTTAGCACTAGCTAAGAGGGCCCACACATCACTCTCAAGTAGTTAATGACTATTGTGTCATATCCGTGTTATTTTGTCAAACCTTTTGTGCAAAACTGCACAAGGCAAGGCCCGGCACACAGAGTTGTTTTTGTGATAGAAATACACATACTGGCCGTGCATATCTTCAGGCAAATAGAGTATACTATATGGTAATGGCGCCAAACGCGACGATACCGGGCATAGTCCCATTTATGAATTTCTTCCCGAATATTCTTTGGGGAGGGTTTTTTCTGCTCGCGTTTATTTTTGTTATTATGACACTCATTCTCTTGTATCACTGGAGCGCGTACGGAGACCGTTCTCTGCGAGTCGGTTTTACAGGATTGGCGTATCTTGCGGGCGGCGTGACACTTCTCTTTTTGCTTTTCTTAAGCGTGAACGCGTATATCGCATCACTATGATAAAACTTGAACAAGACGAAAAGATATTGATTATAGTGCGAAAACACTGGTTTGTGTTTTTTGCGCAGGCGTTCTTTCTTCTCGTCGCGTTTCTTTTGCCATTTGTCGCGTATGGCATTTTGGACAATGGCGGTGTTTTTCAAAAAATCGCAAGCAGTATAAAAGGGGATACTCGCGCACTACTTATGGCGCTCGGTACAGGCTGGACCCTTTTGTTTTGGGTCGCTTTTTTCACTGTGTGGACGAATTATTATCTAAACTTTCTTTTCTTGACGAACACAAAATTGACGAACATAAATCAGCACGGCCTTTTTTCACGTGAAATGTCTTCCGTGCGATTGGATAGAATACAAGACGTTACCGTTGAAGTAAACGGCGTAATATCGACGCTTCTTCATTTCGGGGATGTACATATTCAGACAGCCGCGGAGAAGGAGGAATTTTTCGTGCGGAATATACCGCACCCTTATGATGTGAAGGACAAAATATTCAGTGAACATCAAAAAGTATCCGGAAATAAAACTTTCGGAGTCTGATGAAAATATTGGAGATGAAAACGCCGGCACGCGAAGCGCGCCGGCGTTTTCATAATTCACAAAATTTAGCACTTATTTGCTATCGCTTTTAAGTGCTAAATTTTAAAAAAATTAGACAAACATCAACGGCCGTTGATTTTTGTCTAATTTTTTTTGAATCAAACAAATGTCGTTAATGAACTATGGACCAGTGAGGATTTCGTCTGGATATAGTGATGCGAGTCTTGTAGCTTATGGTATTTACAAGATAATAAAGAAAAACAGCGCCGCAATCACTATACGATACGCGCCGAACGCGATAAAATTGTGCTTACGAACGTAAGCGAGAAGGGATTTTATACTTAAAAGCGCCACGCCAAAAGACACGATGAATCCTGTCGCAAGCACAGAGAATTGATTTAGAGAAAACGCGGAGCCGTTTTGTATCAGGTCAAGCCCGCTTGCCGCGAGCATCGTCGGTACCGCAAGCAAAAAGGAAAACTCCACAATAGTCGTGCGCTTGAGACCCAGCAGAAGACCGCCAATAATCGTGGAAGCGGAGCGTGATATTCCGGGGATGATGGCGAGGGATTGAAAAAGCCCGATTGCAAATGCTTGTTTGTATGATATTGCGGCAATTCCGCTTTCTGCACCTTCCGGCTCTTTGTGCCACAATTCAAAAATGATGAGCACAATACCACCGAGGAAAAGGGCCCAGAGCACCACATATTCATTTCCGAGCAGATACATTTTCACCACCTTGTATAAAGCGAGGCCGATTATACCAGTGGGGACGAAAGCGACTATGAGTTTTTTGATAGTCTCAATATTCCACAGCGTTTTCCAATAAAGCGCGACCACCGAAAGTATCGCTCCGAATTGAATGATAATATCAAAACTTTTCTGGAAATTTGTGTCCGGTATGCTAAAAAGTTTACCCGCTAAAATAAGGTGTCCCGTAGATGAAATCGGCAGGAATTCGGTAATACCCTCCACTAGTCCAAGTATCAGAGCGTGCAGGATGTCCATAATCAATCAAGTTTCTTTTCAATCCGTTTATAAAGTGTTCCAGTAAGCGATAATATCAGAATACCGGCGATAAGTAGAAACAATGGTCGTTCGTTCAAAAACGGTATTTTTTCTACAATTCCATCAAAGCCGTGAATAATAAGGACGACGCCGAAAGTGCCAAGCAGAGAAAAAAGCAGAGGATAACGGCCAAACACGCTCCTGCCGCGCTTTTGCATAAAATTATTCACTTCCCGTGCAATCTCTTCAGCTTGTTTGATTGGGTCTGTGTCCATTTTTTAATTATATCACGAGCGGATTTTTACGGAAAAATTCGGGCTGTTCGCGTAGCGCATCGCGCGTTCACTGATAAGAAATTTTTTACGCGCCTCATTGAATGGCAGGGAAGTGTCAATCAACCCCATATTGTAGGCAAGGCGGTCCGAATTTTCCGGAAGCCATACCTCAATGCGAAATGATATCTTTTTTACAATGACCTTGCTGATATGATTGATGATATTTGTCGTGCAATTGTTCGTCAGTGTGTTATAAAATTCCGGCTTTTCGCGCAATGCGTTTGCGCGGCGGAGCATATCAAGAAATAATGCGCCGGCAACCTCTGATGACGCACGGACAGGGTATACATATACGCGGTTTTTCCTGAAATTACTGCGAAGTCCTATGAGGTCGTGTTCACTGCCGACAACATACATAATTTCATATTGTTTCAAGAGACCCCTTAATGGGGAGAATTCAGCGCCCCTTCTTTTCCGGATTTCAATGGAAATAGCCACAAAAATATCCCCCTCAAATTCAAAGCTTAAAAATGCGTGTGCGAGTCCGCGATTATTTCCAAATGGCGTCAGAACATAATATATTTTTTTAATTTTTGCGATGTCAAACTCCGCGTCATAATAGCGCGGAGTATAATCGCCCGCGGATTTGTATTTGAAATCCCGGATATTTTTGATATACGCCACACCGTCATTTATCTCAGCATACGGAAGCACCGCCTGATCTTGCGACCACAGCCGTTCGTTGGACGGGCGGACGCGCACCCACATAATTGTTCCGATAAACGCAAGAATAGCAAAAGTTGCCGCGGTCATAGTGTTTCAAAAGTTCCCATGGATGTCAGTCGGTAATGATGTTTGTACCGGTAAGTTTTTGTCGGATGAGCTTCAAATCATATTCAGAATAGTCGTTTCCCGAGAGATTGAGTATCTTTAATTGCGTAAGATTCCCCAATTCCAACGGAAGGCCGGTCAAGGAATTGTTGGACACATCAAGCGTTTCAAGTTTGCTCAATTGGCCGAGCTCCGCAGGAAGGCCTGTCATTTTATTATCACTAAGGTCAAGTACGCGGAGATTTTTTAAAAAGCGTATTTCTGCCGGGATGGCACCAGTAAGATTATTATGGGAAATATCAAGCGATTCTAGACTCGTCCTTTTGAATATCTCACCTGGCACTTTTTCAAGGCCTTGCCCGCTTATATCAAGCAAATTAATATCACCGCTTGCCCCAACCGGTGTTTCGGTAATTTCAGAGCCGTCTTTATTGCTTGTCTCCGTATTGCCAGTTTCTGTGCTTGCGGGGCTAGGTCCGGCGTTATTTTTGAATACCGCAAAACTCAAAGATACCACAGCGACAACAAACACAATGGCCGTTAATATTATTTTCATTCCCCAATACTACCATATCAGGCTCCTTTTGTCTGTGCATAAAACATTTGCAGTTTTTTGCGATAATAGTAAAATATCCGCAAGGGTCATTTCTATTAATTTCTATTAGTTTGGCGGTTTGATGTAATTTTCAAATCAATATGGACCAGGTAAAAGTGAGGGGGATAGTGGGGATGCTTATCAGTCCGTGTCCGTGCGGGTCGGGGAAAATGTACAGTATGTGTTGCGGGAAAGAAGACGCGGTTCTTGTTGCGGGCGAAGATTGTCCGTGCGAATCTGGAAAGAAAGTGAAGGACTGCTGTATGAAAAGGCAGGAAGCGCACGGTAGTTGACAGTTCTTGGGCTATTTTGTCCGCATAATCAAAAAAATATGGATTCATACAATAGAGATCCCGATAGAGACCAGCCATTTAACCATCCGACGCATTACTATGGAGACATAGTGCGCAGGCAGCTTATTGCCGCGGGCATTGCGATTCTTTGCGCCACGCTGATTGATACGGAATTGCGTTCGTTTTATTTTTTTATCGGGGCGTTTGGAGTTCTTACATTCATCGTTTTGGCTGCATTGGCAAGCCCGATTTCGCGTAGGTCAATACTTGCCATTACTTGTGTTGCCGGCGTGATGTTTCTTATTTTTGAATATTTTGCCATAGACGCGTACTCGCGCCATAACACGGTATTTGATGTCGTTTTCTTTTTTCGACAGCTCATAGCCGTTATCTTTCTTTTTTCAGTTTATTTTGGTACAAAGACTCTGCGTGGTATGTCTTTGTGGAGGTAGGGAAGCCGTGTCGCGGCAAAACAAAAC
>CAYIHM010000008.1:0-13498 GCA_964363265.1 uncultured Candidatus Saccharibacteria bacterium | reverse complement strand
AAAAAATTAGATAAAAATCAACGGCCGTTGATTTTTATCTAATTTTTTTGACCCGTCCGTATTAGAAATCGTCCCCGCATATGCCAACATACATACATACAATACTATCGTATTGTATGTATGTATGTTGGCATTAATAAACATAACTTGTCTTATTCCTTACTATTTCTTTTCTCCTCCGCGTATCATTTTAAGAAACACTTCCTGCGGAATGTTCACTTTGCCGCGCTCTTTCATTTTCTTTTTGCCCTTTTTCTGTTTTTCCAGAAGTTTCATTTTGCGCGTGATGTCACCGCCGTAAAGATATCCTGTCACATCTTTTCGGAGCGCGGAAAGCGTGCGTGAAGCGATGATGCGCCCGAGCGCACGCCCCTGTATCTTTATTACGAACATCTGCCGCGGGAGAACATTGGCGAGGCGCTCCACCGCCTGTCCCGCTTCTTCCTCCGCGCGGCGCGACGCAACCACGCGCGTGAACGCCGCCACCGGCTCGTCGGCTACCAATACATCCAATCGTGTAACATCGGCCTTCCGCAGGTCTATGACCTCATACGCGAGCGAAGCAAATCCGGACGACACGCTCTTCATTTCATCAAAAAAATTGCGCATCAATTCTCGCAGGGGCATTTCCACCTCAAGGGACATACGATTATCGCCGAATGTTTCCGAGGCGCCCACTTTCCCCTCGTGTTCATAGAGAATCTGCATAATGCCACCGACATATGCGCCGGAGGTGATGATCGTCACGCGCGCCCACGGTTCAAACGCGTTTTTATAGGTGCCGTGATCCGGAAAAAGCGACGGCGAATAAATTGTTCTTTTTGCTCCGTCATTGTATTCCACCTCATAGGTGATTGACGGAGTCGCCACCACAAGCGTGAGATGAAACTCCCTCCGCAAACGCTCGGTGATAATCTCCATATGAAGCATACCCAAAAAGCCGCAACGAAAACCGCGCCCCATCGTGCCGGAAGTCTCTTCTTCAAAAGAAAGCGACGGATCAGAGAGCTTTAATTTTTGCAAAGCGCTTTTAAGAAGCATAAAATCGTCCTGGCTTTCCGTGTACACTGACGCCCACACCACCGGCGAGGGCTGCATATATCCGGGAAGCGCAGGTAGCTGTTTCCTTGCGAGTGTCAGTGTGTCCCCCACCGAGGCAATCCCAGCTTCCTTCACGCCGGTAACAATATAGCCGATTGACCCCGCTGAAAGAGAGCTCTGCGCAATGGGCTCCGGCGCGAATACTCCCACTTCAGTCGCAATAAATTGTTTCTTTGTTTGGAGAAATATCAGCGCATCTCCCTTTTTCACTTCGCCGTCCCAGATTTTCACATACACAACGACGCCTTTGTGCGCGGAGTATGAAAAATCAAATACAAGCGCTCGCGCGCTCGCGCTGTCAGGATATTCCTCGCGCGGCGGAGGTATCTTCGCAATAATGGCGCCAAGAAGCATCTCCACTCCTTCTCCTGTCCGCCCAGACACGGCGAACACATCGCTGATATCACACGATAACAATTTCGCGACTTCCTCCTTCACCTCCTCGGTGCGCGCAAGCGGAGAATCAATTTTAGAAACAACGGGAATAATCACCAATCCCGATGCGCGCGCCATCGCAAGCACGGAAAGCGTCTGCGCCTGCACGCCCTGCGTCGCATCCACCAAAAGAACAGACCCCTCCACCGCGTGAAGCGCGCGTGATACCTCATATGAAAAATCTATATGCCCGGGAGTGTCTATCAGGTTTAATATATACGCTGAATCTGAATTTTTAATTTTTGAATTTTCAGTTTTTGGTTCTCCATTATTTGGAAATTGCGGATTGTATTGCATCCGCACAGGCTGCATCTTGATCGTGATGCCGCGTTCGCGCTCAAGCTCCATTTGGTCAAGCACTTGCTCTTTCATTTTGCGTTTTTCTATCGTTCCCGTAAACTCAAGCATCCTGTCGGCAAGCGTAGACTTTCCGTGGTCTATGTGCGCGATGATTGTGAAATTGCGTATATGCGAAAGTTTTTCATTCATAATATCAATTTAGAATAACACAAAACAGCCAAAAGAAAACCGCGCATTTCCAGCGAGTACTGTCGCCAAAACCAGCTTCCCCACTGCAAGCTAAAGACTATCAGCTCCAAGCTCTTTATATCTCCTCTTTGTCCGGCGCGATGGTAGACGTGCTTTTCAAGCGGCGCGCAAGCGCGCCGCCTATTTCCTCCACTTCCCTATTGCCCAAAATCTTGAGCACAAATACGCCCGCCACAAGTCCGATTGTCGCCGCCCAAAACGCCTCGGCGAATATGCCGCGAAATGTATTTATATTGAACGTATCACCCAAAATACCAAGAACGCGGTACGCCACAAATCCCATAATGATGGACGCGGCAAAACTCTGCACAAACGCGCGCTCCAAAGAAAGCGAAAACTCCTTGAAATCTCTGCCGAAAGCGCCCCAAAGCAAAATCGCGTTTATTATCATACCGATTGTATACGCGAGCGGCAACATCACTATTGCTGTTCCCGACAAATCTTCAATCCGCAAGAGCGACTCTATAAAAAATCGGAAACCTTCCGACAACGCGAAAAGTTTCAGCAAACCATACCCGAGCGCGATGGTAAGTCCCGCTGAAAAAATATTGATGACGAGAGGTGCTGTCGTTCTGCCGGACGCATAATACCCGCGTACAAGCAAAAGCTGGAGTGATTGCGCTAAAAGCGAAACGGAAAAAACGGCAAGCGCGGCGGCCGTGAGGCGCGTATCAGACCAATCAAATGCGCCCGTCCCCAAAACCACGCGGACAATCTGCGCGCGCAAAACAATGAAAAGAACGACCGCGGGCGTTGACCAAAATATGATGTGGCGCGCGGCCGCGGTGATGTGCTCCACAAATCGTTCCCGCGCGCCGCCCGCAAAAAGCCGTGCGAGCGTCGGGAATGCCGCCACTGAATACGACACGCCGATGATGGACAACGGCGCTGATTGCAGATTGAATGAAAAATTGAAAATGGCGATTGAACCTTCCCCCAATCGCGAAGCAAGCGCTATGAGCGCCATCAATGCGATACTGCTGGCCGAAAGCGTGATAGTGCGCGGTAAAGAAAGCGCGACCACTTTTTTAAGGTCGGCGACGTGGTGATGAATTGATAAACGCGGCATAAGCCCATGGCTCGCAACGACCGGTATTTGCACCAAAAAATGCAAAGCCGAACCAATGAGCACGCCATAAACCACTCCTGTAATCCCAAAAAACGGCATCAGGAACAAAATGCCAAACACGATACCGGCATTATAGAGTACGGGCGCTCCGGCATACACAAAGAATTTTTTATACGTTTGCGTAATGCTCCCCAACAAACTGGACACGCCGAGAATGATCGGTGAAATAAGAAGAATGCGGGTCAACTGTACAAAAAGGTCTTTCTGATCACCGGAAAAACCCGGTACGATATAATCCGCAAGAAACGGAGCAAGAGCAAACGCAATGGCGCTCACAGCCGCCATTATGGGAAAAAACGCGCTGAAAACACTGTCAAGAAACGCGCGTGCTCGCGCGACCCCGCCGTCCTCGCCATATTCAAGACGTTCCGCGAGAAACGGTATAAGCACCGTGATGGAAACAAATGAAGCAAACGTGAGATAAAGAAAATCCGGAATACGAAACGCGGCATAATATACATCCAACGTTGCTCCTGCGCCAAAAAAATGAGCGAGAAGCCGATCGCGCACAAGCCCAAGAAGCTGTGAAAGAAAAGCAAACCCTCCGAGCAAATACGCCGCTTGATGAAGATTGGTGAATTCTTTATTGAATAATTGTAAAATGCGCGCGACCATTGTAGATATGGGCTAATGTGCGGGGTATGGTGAATAGTGAGCAGTTGGTAGTGTGTGATATGTAGTGAGCAGTTGATAGTGGGTAGAACGGCAAGATTACCGCGCTGTCAAGCATTTATCATTCAAGTGAACATCCGCGTTATACCCGTTATACATAAAAATGCGCAAGGCGCATTTTTATGTATAACGCTATTCCTCTATCGGGGGTTCTTTCCTGTCATCCGGAAGCGGCGGAGCAATATCTGCAAACGGGTCATTGCCCGACCTTAGATTATTCAGAATATTTCTTACTTCACCGTTGTCCGGATTAAGTGTCGCAATACCGTCAAACTGCGCAATCGCGTCTCCTTGCCTGCCGACTTTCGCGTATGAAAGTCCGAGGAAATATTTAGCGTTCGCATATACTGTATTCAGCAAAACCGCGCGCTCAAGAGCTGAAATAGCTCCGTCGTAATCGCCGTTTTTGTAACGCAAGAAACCGAGCTGGAAAAAGACCCCCGTATCATTCGGCGCGATAAGAGATGCGCGTTCCGTCTGTGAAATTGCCCCCCTTATATTGCCAGTACTCGCTTCTATCTGCGAAAGAAGAAAAAGCGCCTCCGTATAATTACTTTTATTCTGAAGAGCTGCAGCCAAATATTCTTTCGCTTTTTCCGTATCATTTTTCGCAAGTTCAAGACGCGCCAAAATCACGTATATCGCGGGACCGTGAGGATTTCTTTTTAGCGCCTCCTGATACGCCGCATTGGCATTTTCGTACGCGCCCTCTATTTTAAGGGGTCCCACCGCCTCGTACACGCCGCCGAGCGCAAGCCAATTCGCATAACTGCTTTCATCAAAATCAACTGCGGCGCGAGCGCTGGAAATGGCGGCTCCAAGACCTTCCTGAAATTGCGCGCGAAGCGTCTCTTGTCCAACATCTTTCTGCGACAATATAACGCCAAGCCGCGCGATACGCGCCTCGGTAAGAGCGCGATAATACGCATCATTCGCGTACAAATCCGCGGCGCGGGCGATAAGCGCCTCCGCGCGCACAACATCTCCGGATATATTCGCAGCGGCGATTCCACGGCCGAAAAGATATGAAGCGGCGGCGCGCTCGGCAAACATATACACGCACACGACAGAGGCAATGATTAATATGATAATAAGAAGTACCGAGAGAAATCCAGCGCGCGGATTATTGGAGAATGAAAATGTTATCGTACGAACCGATTCAACCCTCGCGAGAAAAGCAATAAATACTCCCGTGAACAAAAACGCGAGCATATACAGCGCGATGCCGGGAACATAAAATACTGCGGCAACCCAGAAATACAGAGCCAGAGAAAAAGACGATACGGCGTAAAAACGGTCGCGAACATCGTTATACTGCGTGAGCACTCCGCGCCCGCCGACATATAAGAATACCGCGAAAAAGAAAACCCACGCGAGAATACCGAGAACCCCCATAGTCGTTGCGGCGGAAGGAATAATGCCTATACCGAAATTGAAATCCGTATTCCAAAAAATAGTTTCGTTTACGCCCGCCGGTTTCTCCAAAAGCCACTGTGTAGCAAATCTGTTCGGTCCCACTCCGAGAATCGGGTCTTCTTTGAGCGTAGTTTTTGTGATGTCGTATGTCGCGCTCCAAGATGGGCGTACCTCAATATTCTGAATATTCAGCCGTGATGCGATGGTATTTGCAAGAAAATCCCCCGGTAAAAGAACAATGAGCGCGACAATAGCGACGACGAGAGGCAATATCGGCAATCGCTTTCGCGCGCTCGCCGTGCCGATTGGCGCAGGCATTCCGCCAAAAGAAAGTCCGTAAACAAATATCGTTATGGAAAATACCCCCAAAAGAATCCACGCGAGCGAAAAGTTGACGACTGAAAGTACGACAACACTTAACGCAAGAACCGCATACAACCCCCATTTCCTAAATCCGCGAAGTGAAAGAAATTGCAAACCAAGCACTGAAAGAAGCGCTATCGCTCCAAAGAGAAGACCCATATCGTTCCATTTCCCTAAAAGATTATCCGTTGAACCGCCAAAAAGGCCGAGCGAAAGAAAATCAGGTCCGCCGACAAAACGCGCTATCTGGAAAAGAGCGATAATCAATGCTCCTGCAAACAGCCCGTGATATAGACGAGAAATTCGTCTCGTCTCGCGGAAAAATATTGACGCGAGCGCCGTGAGAAGAACAAAAAGCAGTGTGCCGAGAAAAGTCGTCAATTCCGTACCGGAACCAAAAAGAGACGCGCGAGTTTGTTCGGAAAATATGCCGGCGACAAGCGCGGAGAAAGAAACAAACGCCAGCGCGGCGAGCACGATGCTTTTCGGAAATGAAACTGCCCCATCGCGCAATCGCGCGATAAGCCACAATAAAAAAGCGACAACAACACCGGCCTCCAGCAGGTGTGCCTTTCCCGCATCAAGCGAGATATTCAAAAACGGTAAAAAGAAAAACGGAATAAGAAAAACGATGACGGCAATTATGCCGTACGCGACTCCATCAAGTGTGATGAGCGATTTTTTACTGTTATCCATAAAATATTTACGATACAATTATTAAATATTAACTCCATTATATGAAATACATTTGAATGATGCAATACGCGCGTGCTCTGGTTGCGCTAGACACGATGGTATGGTATAATTAATTTGTTGTGTTGGATGGTCGCTGTCGTTTTCTTTTCGTAGAAATCGATAGAGGAAAGTCCGGGCACGCCTCCGTTGATAACGGAGAGCACGGTAGCGGGTAATACCCGTCCTGAGCAATCTGCGAGGTGCGAGCAGTGACGCCAACGCCGAAAGGTGGTGGCTCCCTTCGGGGAGATGTCTGCTGAAAGGCAGAAGTGAAACGGCTAAATCCTTACCTGCGTGCAAGGCCGTATCCGATGCGCAGCATTGGAAACTTCAATTTCCAGTTTTCAATTTTTAAGCAATCTTCAAATTCCAATTCTTAAATTTCAAATACTTTTTGTTATTTGCGCTTTTGGATTTTGTGATTTGTTTGCAATTTGGTTCTTGGGATTTGGTGTTTCCGCTGCTGTGCAGCGGAGGTGCCGCTTGAGGCAAGCAGTAATGCTTGTCCCAGATAAATGACCATACAGAACGCGCAAGCGTTCAGACAGAACCCGGCTTATAGGCACAACAAGAAAATCAAAAACTCCGCCCTCAAAGGCGGAGTTTTTGATTTGTGAAAAAGAATTTCAATCAAAATTTGTAATACCATCCCCAACTAACGCTTGGACATAAAAACATTTCAGAATTTCGAGCGAGAAACGAGGTGGAGCGCTCACTGTATCGGGATACAGTGAGCGCGAACCGATGTTTCGCAGTCGAAATTATGGGATGTTTGTCCGATGGTTGGTTGGGGATGGTATAAGTCATAGGTCGTGGGTGTTTGTTGTCGGTTATATCTCGCACACGCCTGCCACGCAGGCAAGTTCCTTTTTCACTTCCGTCGTGTCTGTCTTTTCAAAAAGTACAATCCGCGAAAAATCTATTTTGCCCAATTTCTCCTTCATCTCATCATAGCGTTCTTTGGTAATCGTTTCGTACGGCGCGAGTTGATAAACATGATTGTCGCGCGGCAAAAAAGAAAGCCCTCCGACCAAATCCCAATTCTCATACACCCAGTTTGCCACAGAAAGCCATTCATCGTCGCTCACCGATATTGTTACAGACGGATTGTGTTCCGTGTAATTCTCTTTCACAATCTTCCAATGTTCAAGCTGTTCAATGGCGGTGAGGTCATCTTTATAAATGGACCCCTTCGGCGCCTCCACCGGGAATTCCAGTACATATGTATTCGCGTCATCGCGCGACTGTCCAACTTCCGGATAATACGGCACGCCCTGCGCTTTCATCATTTTGAAAAGCGGGTCGTGCGCAGCAATTCTAATACGACGAATATAATATTGTGAATGACGGGGATGCATTCCTGACGAAGAATCCACGAGCTGGGAAAGCGTGCCGGACGGCTTCACGCAAGTGATAGACGTGGATGCAGTGATACCAAACTTTTTTGCGTATTGCGCGTTTACCTTTATCGCTTCCGCGCGAAGACTTTTAAGCGTGCTATGTTTGCGTGCGACCGGCGAATCCCACTGTCCCGTAATTGACACGCCAAGCAAGCGCTCCGCCCTGCAATTATCCGTCCATTCTTTTGATAGATAAGTGAAATTCGTAAGCGTGGATTGGTATGTACCAATGATTGTAGCTATTCTAATTTTACGAAGAAGGTCCTTCTCCGTGTCTTCTCTGCGTGCCACCACCTCGGAAAGGTTGCAAAATTGCTTGCTCTGAAGCAATATTTCCCCGCATGGATTTGTGCCGATACCGCTCACATCGCCTTTCAAAAGCTTCAAACGGCGCTCGGGCATCGTTTCCGCAAGATTTCCGCGGTTGAAAATGCCTCGCTCGCCGGAACGCGACTTCATAAGCGCAACCCATTCATCCAAAAACTCCTCGTTTGTCGGTTTTCTGTCGTACACGGCGGAATTATTCGCCATAGAACGCTGTGGGTCCGTGTAATAAAATTGTCCTTTCTTCGCGTCGCGCATCTGTTCATCATCTAAATCAGAAAGTGAAATAAGCGCGCTTCTACGCGTACCGCCCGCCACTACAACCTCGCCCACTTTGCAAGTAAGGTCGTGCACATCAATATTGGAAAGACGGCGTCCTTGTTTTTTCAAAACAACCGTGCGCGCGAAATCAAGAAGTGAACGAAGCGGTTCAGGACCCGAAGCGTGCCCGCCCATCGTATTCAACCGCGCGCCGGCGGGACGAATATTGGAAAAATCAAATGAAACATCGTTGCCCCCATACCACGCGGTGAGTCCGTGCGTCAGAGCGTCGGCCCATCCTTCACGGCTGTCATCAATAATATATGTCGGAAATTTTCCTCCTGTCTGCGCTTTTATTTGCGGGAGCGCCTGCACATTTTTGCTCTCCACGGCAAAGCCGGCGCCGGTTCCGCACATCAGCACATACATTATCTCGCCAAAGTCGCGAAGTTTTGACGGCGCGACGAACGAGCAATTGTACGCGCATACATTCGTCTTGCGCGCTGGTCCTCCGGCAAATTGCAAAAGACGCATTGACGGCATCGCTTCCTGTTTCAATATCGCCTCGCGCACTTCCGCGTATTCCTTCGCGGAAAGTTTCTTGCCGAGATTTTCTTTCATAAAGCCCATATAACGGTCTACGGTCTCTATCCAAGTCTCACGACGTCCTTCTGATTCTATCCAGCGCGCGTACGTGCGATAAAATACGAGTTCGGCAAGCTGATTGTGGAAATATTTCCTGCTTTCTTCCGTAAGTTTTTTCACACGATCAGGCACAGCACCCTCTTTTTCACGCAACTGCGCGCGTTTCTCGCGATAAAGAATGTACGCCTTCGCAGTATCGGCAAAATCCTCCCAGATAAGCTCGCGCTCCACCGCATCCTGCACTTCTTCCACGGTCGGGACATAGTGCGTGTCCTTTATATTGGCCTTATAGAGGTGCAAAACCACTTTTTCGGCAACGCGATGCGCGTCAAAATCAGTTCCTTCGCCTGTCGCCTTCATCGCCTTCCCAACCGCCGAAGAAATGTGGCTGATATCAAAGGATACAATTTTTCCGCCACGCTTCTTTACGCTTTTAAGCAATTTTGCAACATTTTTTGCCACCTCTATACCTTTGACCATACGTTTTTAAGGGCCTCTCCCCCTACCCCGCGAAGTGCCGTACCGCACGAGAAAGAAAATGGAGAATGAATTTATTTAATAATTTATTACTTTCATTTTATCGCATATGCCCGCCATACAACAAGGTGGATAACTCAAAAATTCATCGGTAAAAAATAAAAAAAGTCCGCTGTCAAAGATACATTTCATTTCGTGTTGTCGTTGCAGAGTTTTAGGCGAGGTAAAAATTGCCGAATTCCCCAAATCAAAATTTCATATCGCCGCAAATGGGCAATCGCGTGCCAAACCAGCGCAAAAACCATTAAAAGACCGTGAAATTGCTCGTCGCGTATTCCTGCCGCCAACTGACAAGCCGATAAACCAAAGACTACAAAAAGACTGCGGACTGTTCTTACTGCTTACTTCTCAATAACCTCATTTTCTGATACAGTAGTGCGTATATGAAACGGCAAACCAAAAAAGTGAAAAAAGTGAACGGCCGAGGATTCAACATAAATGAATTGGATAAAACTATACATCCCGCTGATGATTTTTTTCTCTATGTAAACGGAAAATGGAGAAAAAAGACCGCTATTCCAGCCGACAAAAGCAGATGGGGCTCTTTTGATGTCTTGCGCGAAGAAAGCGTTGAGGCTTTAAGGGAAATTCTCGATGAACTCGCCGGCAAAAAGAAGAATTTTTTGACTTCCGAAGAACTGAAACTGCGCGCCCTATATCACTCAGGCATAAATGAAGAAAAAAGGAACGCCGCAGGGTGGAAAGACCTTGCTCCATACATACAAAAAATCAACGACACCAAAAAAGAAGACACGCCTGCGCGCATCGCGGAATTAAACGGTATCGGTATCTCTCCTTTTTTTTCACTTCGCGTTGATTATGACGACCGCGACAGTACGGCGCAAGTCATTCGCATTCACCAGGGCGGACTTTCTATGCCGGACAAGGATTATTATTTGGAAAAAAGCGCGCGTTTTGAAAAAATACGAGAAAAATATATCCTCTACATTGAAAAGATATTCGCGCTGATGGGCGATGAGAAAAAAATTGCGCGAGAAAAAGCACTGATGATTTTAAATATGGAAACAAAATTCGCGCGCCAAATGATCTCACGCGAAAAAACGCGCAACCCTGAAAAAAATTATCACAAGATGAGCGTGGACACGCTTGCAAAAAAGTACGGGCCATTCCAGTGGAAAACATTCATCGCACATTTGCGAAAAGAAAAGATACGCGAAGTAATTGTGGACCAGACCGGCTATGTAAGATTTATTTCAAAAGAAATAACTGCATTGCCTCTCTCCGACATACAAACATATTTAGTCTGGCATCTTATGGACGGGTACGCGGGCGCGCTCGGTACGACATTCCGCAATGCAAGTTTTAATTTCCACGGAAAAACTATCGTTGGTACAAAAAAACAACGGCCAGTATGGAAACAAGCAGTAAGCGTTGCAGACGCGTATATGGGTGATGCAATCGGCAAATTGTATGTGAAAAAACATTTTCCTCAGAAGGCGAAAAAACAGATGGAAGAAATGGTGCGTTACATAAAAGAAATATTCGGAGAACGGATTCGCGCGCTTAAATGGATGGATACGGCGACAAAAACGCGCGCGCTGAAAAAACTTTCCACGCTTGTGACCAAAATAGGATACCCGCGCAAATGGAAAAGTTATTCCAAACTCGCGATGCAAGAAGACTCTTACGTTCAAAATATAATACGGCTCAATGTGTTCCATTTCAAGTATGAGATTTCAAAAGTCGGCAAGCGGCCCGACAAAGCCGAATGGCATATGTCACCCGCGACCGTAAACGCGTATTATAGCCCTAATTTCAACGAGATTGTGTTCCCCGCCGCCATTCTTCAACACCCGTTTTTTGACCCAGCGCGAGACGCGGGGTTCAATTATGGCGGTATCGGATCTGTCATCGGGCACGAAATCTCGCACGCGTTTGACGATTCGGGAAGCCAATTTGACCACAATGGAAATATGCGAAATTGGTGGAGCAAAAATTCAAAGAGAAAATTTAATACGCGCACAAAGGTATTGGTGCGCCAATACAATATGTACGAACCGCTTCCCGGACAAAAACTGAACGGCAAGCTAACGCTCGGCGAAAACATCGCCGATTTATGCGGCGTGCTTGTCGGATATTACGCGTATCAAAAATATCTGCGGGAATACAAACGTGAAATTAAAGACAGTCTGACGCCGGAACAAAAATTTTTCTTGGGCTACGCGCTCACAGAAAGAGAAAAAGCACGACCTGAACTGCGCGCGATGTACATAAAGACAGACCCGCACTCCCCGTCAGAATTTCGCGTGAACGGCGTTGTAAAAAATATGGAAGAATTCTTTGCCGCATTTGGTGTGACAAAAAAACATAAATTGTATCTTCCAGAAAAAACCCAAGCGAAAATTTGGTAAAACATTATTGAATGTAGCGATTAACACATGCGATTAACACATCCTCCCAATTGGGAGAATGTGTTAATATAATAGTTAAAATATTGTCTATCCAAACATTATGAACGACATACAAACGCGCAGTATTGAAGCGCACAAAAAAACACGCGGGAAAATCTCCATCGCTGGCACGATGGATATTAAAAACAAAGACGACCTCTCTATCGCCTACACGCCGGGTGTTGCCGGCCCATGTCTTTTTATAAAAGACAATCCTTCGTCCGCGCGCGATATGGTCGCTGTAAAAAATATGGTCGCTGTCGTTACCGACGGAAGCGCAGTTTTGGGACTCGGCAATATCGGCGCGCTCGCATCTCTTCCCGTGATGGAAGGCAAGGCGCTTATCTTTAAACAATTCGCAAACATCAACGCATTTCCTATCGCGCTTGCTACGCAAGATACGGAAGAAATAATAAAGACCGTGAAAAATATCGCGCCCACGTTCGGCGGAATAAATCTTGAAGACATTTCCGCGCCGCGCTGTTTTGAAATAGAAAAGCGTCTGCGCGAAGAATTGAACATTCCAGTAATGCACGACGACCAGCACGGTACAGCAATAGTAGTGCTCGCGGGACTCATCAATGCTCTTCGTCTGCGCGACAGCAACGCAAAAGAAATGCGAGTCGTGGTAAACGGCGCGGGTGCCGCCGGTATTGCAATCACAAAACTCTTACTCGCGTATGGATACGAGTACATTACGCTATGCGACACAAAAGGCGCTATTTATAAAGACCGTGCCGACTTGAATGACGAAAAAATAAAAATGGCGGAAGTAACAAACGTTGAGCATCGTGCCGGTTTGCTAGGTGAGATAATCGCAGGCGCGGACATTTTCATCGGCGTAAGCAAGGCAGATGTTCTCACAAAAGAAATGGTGTCCTCTATGGCTCCGCGCCCTATTATCTTTGCAATGGCCAATCCCAACCCTGAAATACTGCCGGACAATGCAAAAAAGGCTGGAGCTTTTATTGTCGCCACGGGTCGTTCCGATTTCCCAAATCAAGTCAACAACGCGCTCGTATTCCCCGGATTATTCAAAGGGGCGCTTGACAACGGCTTGAAACGCTTTGACCACTCGCTTTTCATAAAAGCGGCCGAGGCGCTCGCCAGCGTTATCAAAAATCCCGACACGGAACACATCCTCCCATCACCGTTTGACGAAGGCGTGGTCGCCGCCGTCGCCGAAGCGATGAAATAGGTATGCGCTAAAATATTATATGAGTTTAATATAGCGCGACTCTGCCGCGTGAAAGAGCGATCGTGGCAAGTTCCACCATTACCCCGGAGTTCAACAGGAGCTTATATTTTTTATTTTTTAATGCAGGATCTGCAGGGTCGTATACAATGCTAATAGCATTGTATACGACCCCATACTCATATTTTCTTTTCCCGCGAAATGAAACGGAACAAAAGGTAACAGCAACCTATGGCGGCAAAAATGGCGAGGATCCACCCGATGAACATCGCCGGACGCAAGGAGATGAGTGCATCTGCGGCCTCTACGGTCAATACTGCAAAAA
>CAYIHM010000007.1:9355-13503 GCA_964363265.1 uncultured Candidatus Saccharibacteria bacterium | reverse complement strand
CTTGGTAATAAGATTATATAACGCTGTTACCTGTTCTTTAAAATTGTAGTTTTTATCTAAGCGAGTAATATCTCTTTGGTTGTATACAAAAATGGGAGAAATCAGTATCAATCTATCAACTCTTAAATCTTCTGCCAATATTGTGGCAGTAGTACCAAAACTTGATGCAATAACTATTACACTTTCTGTTTCTATTTTTATCCATTTTGAATAGTATAATTCTTTATACGTATGTTTCCGGGCTAATTTTATGAAATTTCCTATATCATCTGTGCATTGTTTTACAGAGAACACCCCATCTGAATTACCTGCGCCAGTATAGTCTGGTTGAAGCACGGCACAACCCAAGGATAGCAAAAATTTTATAAAATCTTTATTGTTAGATGATGCTGGAAGTCCAGGGAGGACGACAATTGTTTTCCCGTTATGCTTTTTTGGAACGCTAAGACACGCAATATATTTCTCGTAGCGGATTTTGTAAGTAATCATAAGTTTAGATTTAGGTAATTAGTCCGAAATGTAACCAAAGTAGAGTCTGATAATCTCTTTGAGCGTGTTGTCCTTGCGATGATTGAAACGCCACTCCATTTCTTTCAAGTATAGCACAAAATTGTTCTTTGAAACGCTCCCCCTGTCGCCTGAGTTCAACAATCAATTGCAACACCTGTATTAGAATATAGATGATATGAATAAAAATATAAAAGGCGAAAAATTAAAGAAAAAAAGGAGTTTTAAGCAATTTACCTGCCACTCCACAGTCCCGTCCGCCTCACACCCTCTATTCTATACCCCACAGCAACAGTAACTATACATAGTACAGCTTGTTTATATGAGTCAAAAACGTTACCATAATAAATACAATATCAACTTCTCGGCTCTATATCGTTAACAAAAAACTATGCCTTTATTTGATGACAAAAAACAAGACGAACGAATGAGCGAGCTCTACAAAAAAGAGGAAGAGGACCTCGTCCAACTTCTCTCCGTTCGCCACAACGTCCAATATATAAATCTTTCAACCGTTTCCATCAATGGCGACGCGCTCAAATTAGTCCCTGAGGGTACGGCGCGCGAAGCTGGTGTCGCCGCATTTTCTTTGCAAGGACAGAAGGTAAATCTGGCCGCGCTATCCCCGGATAAGGATTCGGTGAAACGGATTCTTGAAGACCTTTCCCGCAAAAGTTACAAGGTTACGCTCTATATGGCGTCCACCACGAGTCTTGAAAAAGCGTGGCGCATATATGGCGAAGTATCTTTCGCCACAGAAACGGAGTCGGGCGTGTTTGATATTTCAAATAAAGATATTTCTCATTTTGCCGAGCAAATCAAGCGCACCGGAGACCTTACGTCTCTTCTGAACAACACGCTCAAGGACACCACGCGCTACAAGATTTCCAAAATTTTGGAAGTAGTCCTTGCCGGAGCCATCGCATTGCATGCTTCAGATATTCATATTGAACCGCAGGAAGACGCTGTTCGCTTGCGCCTCCGTCTTGATGGCGTGCTTGAAGACATTGCCTCTTTCCCCTCGGAAGGTTACAGATTTATTCTTTCGCGCCTTAAGCTTCTTTCCGGACTCAAACTCAACATCCGCGAAGACGCGCAGGACGGCCGTTTCAGCATCAAAATCGGTGGGGGTGAAATTGAAATCCGCACCTCCATTCTGCCGGGCGATTACGGAGAATCGGTGGTTATGCGTATTTTAAATCCCCAATCCATTACGGTGCCTTTTGAAGAACTTGGTATGGACGCGATGCTGTTTTCTCTTCTGGAAAAAGAAATATTGAAACCAAACGGCCTTATCCTTACCACGGGCCCCACCGGGTCGGGAAAAACCACCACGCTCTATTCCATTCTCCGCAAAATCTATACGCCAGAAATCAAGGTTATCACCATTGAAGACCCTATTGAATACCACCTGAAAGGTATAAGCCAAACACAAGTGAACAAAGAAAAGGGTTACGATTTTCTGCAGGGTCTCCGCTCGGCTTTGCGCCAGGACCCAGATGTCATAATGGTCGGCGAGATCCGCGACGCGGAAACAGCTGGCGTGGCAATCAACTCCGCTCTCACTGGACACTTGGTGCTCTCCACTCTGCACACCAACAATGCCGCGGGCGTAATCCCTCGCCTCATTGACCTCGGCGTGAACCCGAAAATCATCAGTTCTTCATTAACGCTCTCGCTCGCGCAACGACTCGTACGCAAACTCTGTAAGGATTGCAAAGAAGAGTATGCTCCTTCCGAAAAAGAGCTGGCGCTCATCGCGCATATCATTGAATTCATAAAAAAGAAACGTGCGATAACGGCAGATACACCGCGTCTCTGGAGAGCCGGGAGCAATAAATCCTGCAATACCTGCAACGGCCTCGGATACAAGGGGCGCATCGGAATATATGAGGGCATCTTGACCGATAAAACTGTGGAGGAAGTTATCGTTACATTCAATCCGAGCGAGCGGGAAATAAAAAAGGCTGCGGAACCGCAAAATATTCTCTCTATGCGCGAGGACGGACTTCTTAAAGCGCTCGCCGGCATCACATCTCTTGATGAACTGCGCCGCGTGGTGGATATGGAGGAAGACTAGGAGTAGTGCAAAATTGAAATCTCAAAATGCAAAATGACAATTAAAAATATAAAATAAAGAACGCCCAAATATCGCTATTCTCTAATTTCCAATTTTGCATTGTCGTTTTGAGATTTACATTTTACATTCCATCCCTCCTTGTTTGTCCTCCCCCGCCAAATATTGTGTAATGTTTTTGCGCTGTTGCGCTCCCGATATGTTGCGTGTAATGTAAAAAAAGAAACACGCCGCTGTAAATACGCCGGCGCGAATAGATACTTTCAGTAGATAACCCTCTAAGCAATACTTTTAATGGAACACTAAAAGTGAGGAATTGATCTAAGGATAATCTCAGAAATTTTCCCTAAAGAAAACACCGAGATGTCCTCGAACAAAACCCGCATTAGTTGCTTAGAGGGTTATACACTGAAAAGAGCAAGAGCAAGAATCGTCTTCTTGCTTCTAGTAGAGTTATCCTAGCACAAAACCTTGTATATGTCAAGTACTTCACATTTGGACAACGGCGAAACTCGTCCCGAAAAAGGCGACCTTTTTCTGGATCAAACATTGCGTCCAAACAAGTGGGACGACTATGTCGGACAGGAAAATATAAAGAAAAACCTCGCTATTTTGCTCTCTGCCGCAAAGGAGAGGGGGCATCCGCCGGAGCACCTGCTTTTCTACGGCCCCCCGGGTCTAGGGAAAACCACGCTCGCGCATCTTATCGCACAAGAGGCAAATTGTCAAATGAAGTCCACTTCGGGGCCCGCCGTGGAAAAGGTGGGCGATCTTGCGTCAATCCTCACCAATCTTTCCCCCGGCGACATTCTTTTCATAGATGAGGTCCATCGCTTGAACAAAATGATAGAAGAAATACTTTATCCGGCTATGGAATCCGGCTCGCTTGATATCATTATCGGCAAAGGTCCTTCCGCGCGCACGATTCAGCTTGACCTTCCTCCATTTACGCTCATCGCGGCTACGACACGGATATCCCTTCTTTCTTCTCCTTTACGTTCCCGTTTTTCGGGCGGAACATTTCGTCTTGAATTCTACACGACCGAAGAAATAAAGCGTATCGTTTTGCGTTCCGCGAAAATACTGGGAGTCGCCCTCTCCGAAGACGGCGCGGAAGAAATCGCACTCCGCAGCCGTTACACCCCGCGTATTGCTAATTATCTTTTAAAACGTTGTAGAGATTATGCCCAGGTGCATCACAAGGAACTCAACAAAGAAAGCGTGAATGAAGCGCTCCGTCTGCTCAATATTGACGAGCTTGGGCTCAATTCCGCGGATATAAAAATGCTCTCCACCATTATTGAAAAGTTTGGCGGAGGCCCAGTCGGATTGAAGACGGTCGCGGCGTCAATTTCCGAAGAGGAAGGCACGATAGAGGAAGTAACGGAGCCATACCTTATGCAACTCGGCTTTTTAGACAGAACGTCCCGTGGCCGTACTGTCACCAACAAAGCATACCGCCATCTTGGATTTGATTTGCCGGACGATAGGCAAGGAAGCCTTCTTTAGTGGGTAGTGCAAAAAACCAAACTGCCGAAAGGGGTTTTGACTAAAACATGTAAAA
>CAYIHM010000007.1:0-9345 GCA_964363265.1 uncultured Candidatus Saccharibacteria bacterium | reverse complement strand
TGTACGCCTTTTTTTGTGGGTTGTTAAAACACCGTTGCGGCGCATCGGTGTTTTCACTACACGATGTAAATCCGTCTTGTATGAGTAAGCTATAAAACCGCAGTTTATCCGCTGGTTGGCGGATTTCCATTTTACATTTTCTCCCTCCTACCCTCTCGTCTGCGCCGTCTGTAATTCTCTCTCAAGACGCGCGACTGTCTGTTTCGCGTTTTCATATTGGCGCGTTGCCTCCGAAAGGCGCATTTTTTTCTGCACAAGAATGTTTTTTAATGTCCTCTCCTGATTTTTCGCGGTGCTTCTCTCCATCTCCGTTTTTCTCATTGTTGTCCTAGTTTGTCCTTCTTCTCTTTTTATCTCGTCAAGTTTTCTTTCCCACACCCTTTTTTCTCTTTCCGCGTTTTTTATTTCCTGATCCAGCTTGTCTATTTCTCGTATTGCTTCTTCCTCCTTTGTTTCCTCTCTTCGTTCTTCCATTTGCACTTTTCTCGCAGTGCTGTCGTCTCTGCTTTTTTCTTCTTCTCTTTTTGCATCCGAGCTCACCTTTCCAATTTCTGATTCAATATTATTTTTTCCCTGTTCCATTTTCGCGAGTTCGCGTTTTGCCGCATCAAGGTCCTTTGTAATGCGCGCTACCGCGGCGCTTTTCCTGCGCCCCTGCTCAAAAACGATTCTCTTTTCCGCTTCTTCTCTTTCTTTGCGCGCGGCCTCGTCCAATCGCCTTTTTTCTTCAATGTCTTTTGGTGATGCCATAATGGTAGCTTATAGATGTTAGGTGATAGCTGTTAAGAAAAATACGAGGTCTTGATTTCAGCTCTTTATACCTGATACATTATACATTATACTTCTCTTATGTCTGGGCACAACAAGTGGTCGCAAATTAAACACAAAAAAGCGGCGACGGATGCGCAGAAAAGCAAGGTGTTTGGCAAGCTTGCGCGTTTTATAGCCGATGAATCAAAAAGGGCGCGTGGCGACACGAGCGCGCCCGGATTGCGCGCGGCAATTGAGAAAGCGAAATCTCTTAATATGCCGTCAGACAATGTTACGCGCGCGGTAAAAAAGGGTACCGGTACTGATGCCGGAGAAATGAATCGCGTTGTGTACGAAGCATATGGTCCGGGAGGATGCGCTATTATCATAGATGGGCTCACAGACAATCGTAATCGCACGTCGCAAGAAATAAAACATCTACTCTCCAAAAACGGCGGAGTGCTCGCTTCTCCCGGCTCCGCGAGTTGGGCATTTGAAAAAACTCTGGAGGGATGGTTGCCGCAAACTCACGTTTCTCTTTCTGAAGAGGACAACGGCTCCCTTTTGGTCATCGTTGAAGAACTTGAAGAAAACGATGATGTGCAGGGGGTTTACACAAATGCAATCTGATAAGTGGTGTCGTTGCATACTATTTCCGCATTCTGGCAACCGTTGTATTCTGTAGGAATGCAAAATTCAAATATCAAAATTAAAAATGACAATGTAAAATTCAAATTTCGTGGGTGTGTTTCGTTCCTTTTCACTTTATATTTTTAACTGTCATTTTTCATTTTGCTTTTTCCATTTTTGATTTTCTACAGTTTGAATATGTCGAGATTTTATTTGAGTAATTACCAAAAAATAAGTTGTTTAAAAATTCATAATCTATGCGTATACTTGCCATCGACCCGGGTTACGAGCGTATGGGCGCCGCTATACTGGAAAAACAGCGCGGGAAAGAAATATTCTTGTTTTCTGTATGTATACGCACAAGCGCGAAAGATGTGTTCCCAAAACGTCTCGCTGTTCTCGGGTCGGAAGTGGAAAAGATAATTGATGAATGGCACCCAGATGCTCTCGCTATTGAAACGCTCCTTTTCAACAGCAACCAAAAAACGGCAATGCGGGTTGCGGAAGCGCGCGGTGTTGTGGTGTATATCGCCGCCGCGCGCGGTCTTCCTGTGTACGAATACACGCCATTGCAAGTAAAAACGGGAGTCACCGGCTACGGAAGGGCCCCGAAGGAGCAGGTGGCGGCTCTTGTAAGGGCACTTCTTGGTCTCCAAAATATGGCCAAGTACGACGACGAAACAGACGCAATCGCCATAGGTCTCACTGCTCTCGCAAGCATCTCCACAACTTATCCACAGGGATAGTTTTTTGGTCTTGCGTCATTTTTTATATTTTGTTACAAATAGAAGCGAAATAAAAGTGTGTGATTTCACTGGTCGTAATATTAAAAATAACATTGAACTATGAATGACGACTTGCTTCTTCCGGGCACCCTGCTCTCCGATGATGCGGATACGGTAACAGATGCGGGCGAGAACAGTGATGATTTTCCGGAAATTGGAGACATTGAGCCGGAGGACGATATGGATTTCGGCTCTGATAACTACGAGGAATGATCCGCAAAGAAAACGCCGCACAAGTGCGGCGTTTTCTTTCGCGGCTCAGTTTGCCAGCGTACTTGACGCCGTATACGCATTAATACCATCCCCAGCTAATTTCTTCGCATTTTGTATTTTTCCAGTCAATTTCATTGAGTTCCTGTGGAAACGGCTTTATGCTCTTTTCTAGCCAATCAATGGCTTCTTTTCCCGTATTTTCATAATTTATACATGGCCATTACATTAGAATATCATTTATATTAGCAGGAAAACGGCCTTTTTGCCCCATAATCTGACTACTAAATTACATGGGCTTTAGCTGGTATCGCCGTGGCTGTATTTGCCGGCGGTTATTTTTTCGTAATCTTTACAAATCTTCGCTTGCCTATCTTCCACACGCCGGCTTTCGCAGCCGCCTTGGGGTCGCGCACTATTTCCCTGGACTCAACATTTTTGACCGCTCCCTCTTCCGCAAGGCGGCGGAATTCATTTTTGGAGGAAACAATCTTTGCGGCCGCAAGAACATCGCACAAAGAAACACCGTCCTCCGCGCGTATCTCCAATATATCTTCGGGCGCTTCTTTTTTTTGAAATGTCCGCACGAATTCTTCCTCCGCTTTTTGCGCTTCTTTTTCGGAATGCGCGAGCGCGACAATCTCCCGCGCCAGACGCATCTTGATGTCGCGCGGATTTGTTTCCCCCGCCTTAAGCGCGTCGCGCATTTTTTCCACTTCCGCCGCCGGCACGCGCGTGCAGGAAATAAAATACGAAATAATCGCATCATCCCGCATACTCATCACCTTGCCATACATTTCCGCCGGCGCGTCCGCGATGTTTATCGTATTGCCCCAGCTTGAGCTCATCTTTCTGCCATCAAGGCCGGCCACAAGCCCCGTCAGAATGATGTGTTGCGGTTTCTGTCCGTAATGCTCCTGCATCTTCCTTCCCGCAAGAATATTGAACCGCTGGTCGGTCCCCCCTATTTCCACATCGGCGTGCGTTTTGACGCTATCATACCCCTGCATCAACGGGTACAGCACCTCGCGCAAGGACACACGCTTCCCTTCCGTGAGCCGCTTTTTAATATTGTCACGCGCGATAAAATCAGAAACCGAAAAAATATCCGCTTGCTCGCCGATCTCTTTATACCCCAGTTTTTTGAGCCACGCGGAATTATATTTTTTCTCCGAGGCGCGCATATTAAGCACTTTCCCCGCTTGCGCAAAATATGTCTTGAGATTTTTCTTGACTTCTTTTTCGGAAAGCATCGGCCGCTCCGCTTCTTTGTCCGAAGTGTCCCCGATGATGCCGGTGAAATCACCCACGATAAACACAATGGTATGCCCGAGATTTTGGAAATCGCGCAATTTCAATATGGGCGCCATTCTGCCCAAATGAATATTCGGGCTCGTGGGGTCAACGCCGAATTTTATCCGCAATCGCTTGCCGGAGAGAAGCTCTCTGCGCAAATCGTCTTTGCCAACGACCTCTTCCACGCCGCGGCTCAATATCTCGTCTATTTTTTGTGTGTCGGTATCAATATGCGTCATATGGTTAAGTGTATGATGCAATTATAGCACATTGTCTTTTGTGTTATGATATTCGTATATATGGGCAGAAAGAAGTCCTTTTTTCATAGCCATACCGCTCGCGCGTGGGTTTTTATCGCCGCAATCGCTTTCTTTATGTGCGGCGGGGCAATTCTTTTGTGGACGGCGAGCCTGCGCGTGCCTGATTTCTCGTCGTTTGAAGAACGGAAAATAGCGCAGTCAACAAAAATATACGACCGTACCGGCGAAGTGCTTCTTTATGACATAAACAGGGATATAAAGCGCACCGTGGTGCAGTTTGACAACATTTCCGCGTATGCGAAAGACGCCGCTGTTGCGATAGAAGACGCGGAATTTTATTCACATAAAGGTGTGCGTCCGCTTGCGATAGCCCGTGCTATTTTTGTAAACATTCTCCATCTAGGCTTTTCGCAAGGCGGGTCCACAATTACGCAGCAGGTCGTAAAAAACACGCTTCTCACGCAAGAAAAAACGGTTTCTCGCAAACTTAAAGAATGGGTTCTCGCAATAAAACTGGAGCAAATGATGAGCAAAGACGAGATTCTCGCTTTGTATTTAAACGAAGCGCCGTATGGTGGAAGTATTTACGGCATAGGTGAAGCAAGTCGAGAATTTTTTGGAAAAACCCCGGATACCATTTCGCTTGCGGAATCCGCATACCTTGCGGCTCTTCCTCAGGCGCCGACTTTTTATTCGCCGTATGGCAACAACAGGGACAAATTGGACGAAAGAAAGGACCTTGTTCTAAAAAGAATGTTGGAGCAAAAGCACATCACGGATGGGGAATATTCCTCGGCGCGTAAAGAAGATACGGTATTCCTCCCGCAACAAAAGTCCGGCATAAGAGCACCGCACTTTGTTTTCTATGTACGCTCATACCTTGAAGAAAAATATGGGAAGGACATAGTTGAACAAGGTGGACTTAAGGTAATCACAACGATTGATGCGGCTCTCCAGCAAAAAGCGGAGGAAGTCGTGAAAACATACGCGCTGGAGAACGCCGAAAAATTCAACGCGGAAAACGCGGCGCTTGTCGCGACGGATCCGAAGACGGGGAATATTTTGGTAATGGTGGGATCGCGTGATTATTTTGATAAAGAAATAGACGGCAACTTCAATGTCGCGATATCGCATCGTCAACCGGGTTCGGCGTTCAAGCCATTTGTGTACGCTACGGCTTTCAAAAAGGGGTACACGCCGGATACTGTGGTGTTTGACGTGCAGACGGAATTTCAAACGACCTGTGGTGTAGACGGCCGACCGCTTTCTTCCGAAACAAATCCGGAAGATTGTTATATGCCGGTCAACTACGATGGTAAATACCAGGGTCCGATAAGTTTACGGAACGCATTGGCGCAATCAGTGAACATCCCTGCAATCAAAACACTCTATCTTTCTGGCCTGAAAGACTCCCTGCAGACAGCAAAAGATTTTGGGATAACAAGTCTCACAAATATTAACCAATATGGCCTTACGCTTGTGTTGGGTGGTGGCGAAGTTTCTTTGCTTGAGCTCACGAACGCGTATGGTGTATTCGCAAACGAAGGTATAAAAAACGCGCCAGCGAGCATTCTTCGCGTTGAGGACGCTTCGGGTAATGTTTTGGAGGAATTTTCCCCTCGTCCGCAGACTATCATAAGCGCGGAAATAACGCGTCAAATATCCTCTATCCTTTCCGACAACGAAGCGCGCACGCCTGCATTTGGCGCAAGTTCATATTTATATTTTCCAGGGAAAGATGTCGCCGTAAAAACCGGTACGACAAACGACTATAGGGACGCGTGGATAATTGGGTACACCCCCTCGCTTGTGGCGGGTGCCTGGGCAGGAAACAACGACAATACCCCTATGGAGAAAAAGGTGGCAGGGTTTATTATCGCCCCGCTTTGGAACGCATTTATGCAGGAAGCTCTCAAAACTGTGCCAAAGGAAACATTCCGTGAACCTACGAGAGTGCGCGAGGACATAAAACCGATTCTGCGCGGGCTTTGGCAGGGTGATGATTCGTTTGTTATAGATACTATTTCGGGAAAATTAGCGACCGAATATACGCCGCAAGAAACAAGAAAGGAAATCGCTGTTGGCGCCGTGCACAATATCCTCCATTTCGTTGACAAAAAAGATCCTCTTGGCGCGCCACCGGCAAATCCGGAGGAAGACCCGCAATATCGTTTGTGGGAATATCCCGTGCAAAAATGGCTCACTGAACACGGAGTTTCTGGGTCATCAGTACAAAACAAGCCGTCGTCGTATGATGATGTTCACACGCCAAGCAATATTCCGTCAATATCCATAACAAGCCCCACAAACGGAGCTTTGCTTCCATTGAACAATAGGGTGCTTGTTATGATACAAACCTCTGGGAAATACCCCGCGGCTCGAGCCGACTATTTTGTAAACGGTGTTGCTGTTGGTTCAACGAAAATATTTCCTTTTTCTTTCTCTTTTACTCCTTATGATACTTCGTCCATTCAAGACAATAATACTTTGGGTGTTGTAGTTTACGACTCTGTTTTTAATAGAAATGAAACATCCATTTCTTTTACAGTAAGCAGGTAGTGTTTTGTTTTTTCACATACTGTTTATTCATTGTTTCTCCTGTGCCGGTGCATAATGCATAGTATATTTTACGCCGGCAGGGATCGTTTGTATTTTTTGTTTGGTATTTTAGAGTATGTTTGTTATATGCTTTCCTTCCGGAAGTTTTTTTAATGAAAGGAGTATCTTTTCTTTTTTTATATATATTTCGTTTTTGTATAGCGGTTTTGTTTTTATATAGGCGTTGCTGTTTTTTATTGAGATATTTTTAGTTGGAATTTCCACGCCTGCTTCTTTTTTTATTGTTTCGGAAAGAAGCCGTATCACGGCCTCGTCTGGTTGTGTTATGTTTTTAAATTTTTCTAGAAAAGTGTTGAGTGATAACATTTTTTATTTATTCATCGGCATTATAAGGTATGTGAAGGACCTGTCGCCAACACCGTTTATAATTATTGGTTTATTCGCCCCACAGCACGAAATCATTATACTGTCTTGGTGTATAGAAGACATACAGTCGTTTATATACCTGGCGTTTATGTCAAGCTCTACGTCTTCTCCGGAAAGAGCTGCGTCTATGGATGTGTTGTTTTCGCCGGTATCTTGATTTTTTGCTTCAATAAACATCTTTTTTTGTGTCGGGGAGATTTTAATTGTTATTCTGTTTTGCTTGTTTGAAAAAACAGAATTTAGTTTTAGCGCGTTTATTAAGTCTTGTTTGAGAATTATTGCTTCTGTTTTTTTCTCTTTTGGTATTATTTGTTTATAGTCTGGGAATGTGCCGTCAATAATTCGTGATGTAAAATATACTCCGTTTTGTGAAATTGATATTTGGTTTTTATTGAATCTTATATCCGCATCTCCTGGTATATTTTCAAAAATACGTATAATTTCTATTACGTTTTTTTGTGGAATGAGTATTCCTTGCACGGCTTTGGTGTTTTTGCTTGGTATTTTTTTCTCAGCAAGACGAAAAGAGTCTGTTGCAACAAATATCCAGTTGTCGTTTTCTGGGTATATATAAACACTTGATAGTTCTGGTTTTATATCTGATGTGGAGGCGCTATACACTACAGCTCGTATGCCTTCTGTTAGTTTTGTTGTTGAAAAAGTTATATATTCTCCTTCATTAACAAGTGGGAGTGTTGGGAACTCTTCTGCTTTGTGGCATTTAATTGTTGTTATATTATCTCCCGCGGACACTTCTATGTTCCCGTTTTTTTCTTTTATAATTACTTCTTTATTGTTATATATATTTGCGACAAAAGCTCCGAGAATGTTGCCGGGTATTGCGACGACCCCTTCCTCCTCTATTATTGCCGGTATTTCTATTTCAATTCCAATATCAAGATTTGTGGCGCGCAAAGAAATAGTTTTCTTTTTTGTTGAAAGAAGTATCGCGCTTAAAACGGGAAGTGAAAGATTTTTCCCTGTTACACGCTCCGCATATAGCACCGCCTCTTTTAATCTATCTTTGTCGCAAGTAATCTTCATAATATGTTTTCTGTTATTAAATACTATTACTACTACTATATGTGTTTATAAGTGCATAACTTTAAAATATACTTTATTTACAACAAGAAAAAACAAACCAAAAACTAACAACATATTAATAAAACCAAAGAAATCAACACAAATAAAAATAAATCATATTTTCTAAAAACTTCCATTAAATAAAACACAGGATATACACAAACATAAACAAGAATTATCCACAAAAATATTACTGTAAAAGCGCGCGCAACTGCTCTATTTCCTGAAGCAAAAAATTATCATTTTTAATGTCTTTACGCACCTTCTCGCATGAATGCATCACTGTTGTGTGGTCCCGCCCCCCCATTTTCTGTCCAATTGTAGGGTAAGAAACACCAAAATCTTCCCTAAGCAGATACATAACAATCTGGCGCGGTTTAACAATTTCTTTTTTTCTCGTTTTTTCATATACAGCCACCTCATCTATATTATAAAACGACGCGACAACACCAACAACATCCCTCACTGAAGAATTCTTTTTTGGGCGCAAACTGTTTTTTGTGATTGACTTAACATCCTCAAGAGACAAACCACCGCGCTTCATTTGAGCTTGGCAAATAAGGGTATTAAGTATACCCTCCAACTCGCGTATATTCACCTGCAAAGAAGACGCGAGATATTCAAGTATTTCTTCCGGCGGAGAAAAACCCTTCACAGCAGACTTGTTTCGTAAAATGGCCAAACGCGACTCATACTCCGGCTGAGATATATCAACAATCATTCCAGCGCTAAATCTGGACTTAAGCCGATCCTCAAGGCCTGGAATAAAATTAGGGTGCACATCAGAACTCAAAACTATTTGTTTGTTGTTTTCTGACAAAGTATTATAAAGATGAAAGAACTCCTCCTGCATTTTTTCTTTATTTGAGAGAAACTGAATGTCGTCAACAATAAACACGTCAAATTTTCTATACTTTTCTTTAAAACTGTTAACAGTATTGTTTTGAAGCGAAGCAACATAATCAACAGCAAATTTTTCGGAAGTAATGTAACATATTTTTTTCCCGGGCATAACACCCTTAATATGATTCCCTATCGCTTGTATCAAGTGTGTTTTTCCAAGACCCGTTCCCCCGTGAACAAAAAATGGATTGTAAACAGCCCCGGGATTTTTTATCACCGCGTGTGCAGCTGCGTGCGCCAAGTCGTTAAATGGTCCCACGACGAGCGTTTCAAATGTGTATCGCGGGTTTAAATTGTCTTTTTTGTCCACATAAAGGTCGTCCAATGGCAACGCGCTGTTTGCGGGCTGGTGAAATACACGCGCACTTGCCGCCACTTGTTCGTTGTTTGCGCCAACTGAAATGATGTACTCAAGACCACGAACACCTTCGGCAAGTTCGCGG
>CAYIHM010000006.1:0-13935 GCA_964363265.1 uncultured Candidatus Saccharibacteria bacterium | reverse complement strand
AAAAATCGCCTATATCGCCCAGCGCTTCTGTTTCAGACAAAACACTCCTCACTGTAAATACATTACACCTCGTTGCGTTTTGTCCTCCAACGGTTCGCGCGCGGGACGAAATATGCATATTTTTGCCTCGGGATGGAGTTTCGTGAATATCAGCGGGAACGAAGGCAAAGCTTTCGTTCCCGCCCACATAGCGAACACTCGGTGTTTGCGAAGTTTGCCGACCACTGATATTCAGTCAAAGATTTTTGAGGCTGTTCCGAATTTTATCAAACACTCGGTGTTTGATAAAAATTTGCAAGTTTCGTTCCCGCTCTGTCGTCCTTGTTGTCCGTATCGGCGTGTTTTGCGGTGATTCCGCACATATTTAAAAAACACCAGCCGAATTTTTAACACAAAAAAGTGTGACGATTGCGAATTGCAAGGGAGAATGCAAGTGGGATTGTGTAGGCTGGGCTGCAATGGGGAACGCAATTGGAAATGAGGGAGAAATTTGCGAAGAGCAAGTTTGTGATTCAAGGTAGGATATTGGGGATATTATGATATGATTGTAAAAGTGGTATAATTTGGGGCCACCGAAAGACGGCGGTTTTTCTTTTTGTGCTACGGTAATGGGTCGTATGGGGAATATCCACATTTCATTGGGTGCCGAACAATTGTTCACGGTTTTTGGCATTCCTATCACCAATACGCTTATCACGAGCGTGCTCGTCGCTTTTGGGCTCGCGATTTTCGCGTATTATGTCGGTAAACGCGCGAAGTTTGTGCCGGGGAAAGTACAGACGGCTGTTGAGGCGCTTTTCGGGCTTGTGCTGGACTACATTGAAGAAACGTTGGAAAGCAAGTTGCTCGCGCGCAGATATTTTCCGCTTTTGATGACGATTTTTCTTTTTGTGTTCGTTGCAAATATGGTGGAATTCGCGCCTGGTATCGGCAGTATCGGTTTTTTTGAAGGAGCGCACAACGAAAAATTCTCGCCGTTGTTTCGTTCAGTGAACACGGATTTCAATATGACACTTGCTCTTGCGCTCATCTCTTTTTTTGTAATTGAGATGAGCGGTGTCGTGGTATTGGGCTTCTTGAAATATGCCGGGAAATTTGTTAACTTTAAGTCGGTGCTCGGCTTTATGGTCGGCATTATGGAGCTCTTTTCCGAGATAGCGCGTCTGATATCATTCTCATTCCGTCTGTTCGGCAATATCTTTGCGGGCGAGGTGCTGATAATGGTCGCGACGGCATTCATCCCGCTTTTCCTGCCGGTGCCACTAATGCTTTTTGAGGTGTTTGTCGGATTCATACAAGCGGCCATTTTTGCGCTTCTGACGCTTTTTTTCATCAAGATAGCGATTATGGAGCCGCATTGAAAATCAATCAATTTTGTGCAAGGCGAGGCCTTGCACAAAAAAGACCTTGCACAAAATTATTAACGGTTAATTATTCATATATTTATGGAAACTGAAGCGGCAAAATCTATCGCAATGGCATTAGTCGTGGGGTTGGGCGTGATCGGTCCGGGACTCGGTATCGGTCTCATTGTCGGGCGCGCGCTTGAGGCGATGGGGCGCAATCCGGAAGCGTCGGGCAAGATACAGGCAATGATGTTTGTCGGTATCGCGTTCGCGGAAGCGCTTGCGATATTCGCACTTGTCGTCGGTTTTATCATCAAGTACACATAGGAGTCAAAAATCAAAAGTCTATAAAGTCGTAAGGGACTAAAACACATATAGAAAGTTTTGTTTTTATGGGATTTTAACTTCACGGACTTTATAGGCCGCACATTATGGACGAGATCATCAGAGTATTCGGCATCAACTGGAAATTGCTTGCGATACAGGCGGTGAATTTTGGCTTGCTTCTCATTTTACTCCACCGCTTCCTATACAAGCCGCTTTTGAAGGTCATTGAGGAAAGGCAAATGCACATCAAAAAAGGAGTTGAAAATGCAGCACTTGCGGAGCAAAAACTTGGAGAAGCGGAAGGGCAAAAAAGAGTGATTCTTTCTGATGCGACAGGAGTTGCCGAGGCGGTGATACGTAAAGCGGAAGCGCGAGCAACGGAAATTGCCGAGCACATTAAAAAAGAGGCCGAGGAAAGCGCGGGGAAAATAGTGGCGCGCGGTGTAGTCAGAGGAGAAGAAGAGGCGAAGCGTCTCAAAGAGAATAGCAAGGAAGAAATTGCGCGAATGGCAGTGCTTACAGCCGAAAAAATTCTTCGCGAGACAGCGAAGGCGTAATCTATAAATAGCACACTATGGAAATCCATAAATAATATGCTGGCACAATGGTACGCACAAGCGCTTTACGATAGTATCCGTGATGTTTCCGGCAAAGATGCCGAGAAGATATTTGCGCGCTTCTTGGATATTGTGAAGCGCCGCGGGCACACGCGCCTTTTGAATCGCGTCGCACTTTTGCTCCGCGTGCAAGAAGAGAAGGATTTGTGGAGAAGCGGAGTGACGCTCACCATAGCGAGCGAGAAAGACGCGGACCGTTTTGGAAAGCGCACCGCAGAATTTGCGGAGAGCGAGACTGACGGCAAAAGAACGACGCGCCTCTGTGTGGACGGAACGATAATCGGCGGATATCGCCTGCGAACAAGCACCACGCTTTTAGATGATAGTCACAAACGGCATTTGCTTGACATCTACCGCCTCATCACTACTCGCTAATTTTCATATCCGCACTCATACTAATACCGCATACTTATACTTATTTCATATGTCCACCAATATTTTCATAGAAAAAATTAAAAAAGAGATAGAAGGATTTGCTTCCGAAGTGTCTGTTGAGCGCGTTGGGATCGTAGTAAAGGTTGCAGACGGTGTCGCTGAAATTGAGGGGCTCACGCACGCAATTATGTCGGAACGAATAGTGTTTGATGACAGCGATGGCGCGTCGCTTGAAAGTACGATATCTGCCGGCAATGGCGTTGATGGACTTGTAGTGAATCTTGAGGAGGATATCGTAAAAGCGATGATTTTGGGCGACACAACGCGCGTAAAAGAGGGGATGTTGGTTAAAAGCACGGGCGCTGTGCTCTCCATCCCAGTGTCAGACGAAATGGTTGGACGCGTGATTAGCGTGCTCGGTGAACCGGTGGACGGCAAAGGTGCATTTGCAAAAACGCAAATGCGTCCTATTGAGCGCATCGCATACGGCGTGCAGGACCGCGCGCCGGTGAATGTCCCCTTGCACACAGGCATTAAAGCTATTGACGCAATGGTGCCGATAGGACGCGGACAACGCGAGCTTATCATCGGTGATCGTTATACCGGCAAGACATCCATCGCGCTTGATACAATAATCAATCAGGGCAACGAGCCGAAAGAAAAGCGGCCGATTTGCATTTATGTGGCGATAGGACAGAAGGAATCAAAAGTGGCACACTTGGTACACGAACTGGAAACTCGCGGAGCGATGGAATGGTCTATTATAGTTGTGGCTGGCGCTTCAGAGCCGGCGGCGTTTCAATTTTTGGCGCCGTACGCCGGAGCGACAATCGGAGAATTTTTTATGCAAAAAGGCAAAGACGCACTCGTTGTGTATGATGACCTCTCCAAACACGCTGTCGCGTATCGTCAGATATCGCTCCTGCTTCGCCGTCCGCCGGGTCGCGAGGCGTACCCGGGAGATATTTTTTATTTGCACTCCCGCCTTCTTGAGCGCTCCGCAAAACTTTCCGACAAGCTCGGCGGCGGCTCTGTTACCGCGCTTCCGATAATTGAAACGCAGCAAGGCGATGTGTCCGCGTACATTCCGACAAACGTAATTTCTATTACAGATGGGCAGATTTATCTTGACGCCGACCTTTTCAACAAGGGGACGCGTCCTGCGATTAACGTTGGGCTTTCCGTTTCTCGCGTAGGCTCAAACGCGCAAACAAAAGCGATGAAAAAAGTGGCGGGGAAAATTCGTTTGGAACTGGCGCAATTTCGCGAGCTGGAGGCATTTATGCAATTTAGCCAGGATTTGGATGCCGATACGAAAGCGCGTATTGAAAAGGGCCGGCGTCTCTCGGAGGTGCTGAAGCAGTATAAATTCAAACCGGTCGGATTTGAACGGCAGGTTCTCGCGATTTACGCGGCGACATCCGGGCTCTTTGACGCGGTGGCCGTGGAGAAAATAGGCGAGGCGGAGAAGGCGCTTCTCATCTATATTGATGCCGAGGCGGGCGACATATTGGATACGATACGCACCGAAAAAGATTTTATGCCGACAACCGAAGAGAAATTGAAAAAAGCTTTTTCCGCGTTCAAAGAAACCCACCCGCATCTTTTCAGTTGATTTTTGTTTCAAGTTTTTGTATTTTTCCACACCTAGCACCACTTTTGCCGATTCATCCGCTTTACCACAAAATAGGAATAGTGGTATCGCGACTACAAGGAGCCACCGTCGTGTCTTGCGCAAAAGTGGTGCTAGGTATACATCTATGTCTCTCAAACAAATTCAAAACAAAATACGTTCCGTGAACAAAACGTACAAAGTGACGAAAGCGATGGAGGCTGTCTCCGCGGTGAAAATGCGCAAATCGCAAGAGCGCGCGCTTGCCGGGAGACCGTATGCCCTCTACGCGCTTTCGGTACTCAAACGGGTGGCGGGAAGCGCGGCAGGCTCACGGCATCCGCTAATGCGTAAAAGGCACGTCGGCAGACTATGCATCGTTTTGGTAACGAGCGACAAAGGGCTTGCGGGAAGTTTAAACAGTGCCGTCATTCGTGAGGTATATCGCGTGATGAAATCGCGCGGATTTTCAAAAGAAGATGTCGGCTTCGTGTGTGTGGGGAAAAAAGGAGCGGAGCATTTTGAAAAGCGCGGGTTCGCGATAGAACACAAGATTTTTTTGCGCGAAGAAGAAATCAACACGCGTGACCTTTCAATGCTTGCGCGTCATCTCACGGACTTGTTTAGTTACGAGAAATATGATGAATGCGTGGTATTATATACACGTTTTCTTTCAACAATGGTGCAGGATGTAGCGACACACACGATTTTGCCGCTTTCTTTCAATACGCTTGAGCGCATCGTGAAAGATATTGTCCCCGTATCCGGACGATATGCCGAACGCGGTGAAGAACAAATAGCGGAGGAAACGCGCGTTGCAGAATATCTGTTTGAGCCGTCGCCGGAGAAAGTGCTTGAGACCATTGTGCCATTCTTGGTGACGGTTGCGCTCTATCACACCATAACTGAGAGCGTTGCCTCTGAACATTCCGCGCGGATGGTTGCGATGAAGAACGCGTCAAGCAAAGCGGAGGAAGTATCGGAGGAACTCACGCTTGAATTCAATAAGGTGCGGCAGGCGGCCATCACGCGCGAAGTTAGCGAGCTTGTCGGCGGTTTGGAGGCGATGGGGTAGAAATGGAAAATGTAAATCTCAAAATGCAAAATGACAATTAAAAATATGGAATGACGCACCTGAAGTTTTTAATGTTACATTGGCATTTTGCATTTTGAGATTTCAACTTTTAGTTTATTTAAAACGCTGGTAAGACCAAAAATGCAATAACAATATGAAAAAGGAATCAATGAAAAAGACGGGCATCATCAAGCAAATTGTCGGGCCGATTGTGGATGTGTATTTTGAAGACCATTTGCCGGCGATTAAGGATGCTCTTGTGGTAAAAACGGCCGATGGAAAACTCGTTCTTGAAGTTGCTCAGCATCTTGGGCTTTCACGCGTGCGCGCCATCGCGATGGACACGACTGACGGCCTCGCGCGCGGAGCGGAGGTGGAAGATACAGGCGCGCCGATTTCGGTGCCGGTGGGGGAGCAGGTGCTTGGCCGTCTTTTGAATGTGCTTGGCGACACGATAGACGGCGGAGCACCTGTCGCGCATCCGGGAAAACGTTTGCCAATTCATCGCAAAGCACCTTCATTCAAGGACCAAAAAACGTCCGCTGAAGTTTTTGAAACCGGCATAAAAGCGATAGATTTAATGACACCGTTTATAAAAGGAGGCAAGGTCGGGCTTTTCGGCGGTGCCGGCGTGGGCAAAACGGTGCTTATTCAGGAGCTTATCAGAAATGTGGCAACGGAACACGGCGGGTATTCCGTATTTACCGGCGTTGGCGAGCGCGTGCGCGAAGGCAATGAGCTTTATCACGAAATGAAAGAATCCGGCGTGCTCGCGAAAACGGCACTTGTGTTCGGACAGATGAATGAAGTGCCGGGAGCGCGCGCCCGCGTGGGACTCACCGGCCTTACGATGGCGGAATATTTCCGCGATGAGGGCGGCAAGGATGTGCTTCTCTTTATGGACAACATTTTCCGTTTTATTCAAGCGGGTTCCGAGGTGTCTGCGCTTTTAGGACGCGTGCCTTCGGCGGTGGGTTATCAGCCGACGCTTGCCGAGGAAATGGGTCAGCTCCAGGAACGCATCACTTCCACGCACAAGGGCTCCATCACTTCCGTGCAGGCGGTGTATGTGCCGGCAGACGACCTTACCGACCCGGCGCCGGCAAACACATTTGCGCATCTGGATTCTACCGTGGTGCTTTCCCGACAGCTTGCATCTCTCGGCATTTATCCGGCTATTGATCCGTTGGAATCCAATTCCGCCGCTCTTGATCCGGATATCGTCGGTGAGGAGCACTATCGCGTCGCGATGGAAACAAAAAATATTTTACAGCGCTATAAAGACCTGCAGGACATAATAGCGATTTTGGGTATTGAAGAACTTTCCGACGATGACAAGCTGGTGGTGGCGCGCGCGCGCAAGATCCAGCGTTTTCTCTCACAGCCATTTTTCGTCGGAGAGGCGTTTACCGGTGTGCAGGGAAAATTCGTGCGCCTTGCCGACACAGTGAAAGGATTTAAGGAGATATTGGAAGGGAAGCACGATGACAAGGGCGAGCAGGATTTCTATATGAAAGGTAATATGGATGAGATAGGTGAATAAATCGACCTATGGAACAAAATTTTGAATGCCGAGTTTTGAATTTCTAATGAGTTAGAGAATTAAAATTTCACTCAAAATTCATAAATCGAAATTTATTGTTAGCGGTCAATTAGAAATCAGTTACTTTTTAAGCTACCAACTATCAGCCATAAGCTACCCCTATGTTTTCCTTATTCATCGCCACAATTGATACGATACTTTTCAGCGGACAAGCGCGTGGTGTTGTGTGTCCGGGCAGTGATGGCGAGCTCACAATACTGGCGCACCACACACCGCTCGTTACGACGCTCAAGGGCGGTGTCGTTAGGGTGCTCTTGTCCAGTGGAGAAGAGGAAACATTTCCGGTAGAGAGCGGTATATTGGAAGTGGCCGGCAATAAGGCGGTCATTTTGCTGCCATAAAGAGTAGTGTTATAATTACCAATATTAATAATTGTCATATTTATATTACGATGAAAGAAGTTACAATTTATAGCACGCCAACTTGCACGTATTGTCGCGCGGCGAAAGAGTTTTTCAATGAACACAATGTGAAGTACGCCGAACACAATGTCGCCACAGACTTGGAGAAGCGCAATGAAATGATAGAAAAGAGCGGACAGATGGGCGTGCCAGTCATTATGATTGACGGTGAGCTAACCGTCGGCTTTGACAAAAGGAAACTCTCCCAACTGCTCGGCCTCTAGCAGACATTAAAAACACCACGCGCGGGGTGTTTTTACGGATGATGCACTCGGCAGGACCGCGAATACGCTTATCTCTCCTTACAGGAGCAGTACAGCTTTCCCATTTTCTTGGATGAGTACATCCTCAAAAATACGGGAGAAGCTTTTCGATTCCTGCGCGAAGCCAAGCAGTTGGCTTCTCTCGGGCATAAATAAATATGCTCCGCTATTCATTTATGCCCTCGGCAGGAATCGAACCCGCATCGAGCCCTTAGGACGGGCTAGTTCTATCCATTGAACTACGAGGGCTTTTTGTTTTGTTTACCAATAATACGCAAAAAAATGCTATATATCAAACAGTCATTAATTTTTGCTTAGGCCAAGTATAATCTAGGATATCTCTATATATACGCTTGATACTTCATACCTTATACCTTATACTCTCTTTATGGACCCAAATACGAATCAGCTTTTGCGCGACATTCTTGAGAAGACGGAGGAAAATAGCAGACTTCTACACAAAATGCATCGCAGTATGATGTGGGGAAAAGCGTTTCGTTTTTTCTACTTCGCTCTTATTATCGGCGGTTCTATCGGAGCATATTACTATTTGAGTCCGTATTTGCAGACGCTTTTTGACACCTATCAAACACTTCTTACAGGTGTTGATAAGATTAATACGACCGCCGGGCAAGCGCCAGACATCGGCGCGCTTCTCAAAAAGTTCGGGTATTAAAATGAGATTGCAATATCGTTAGATGTTTAGTTATCTTTTGTTCCTGAAATAACATAGCAATATAATAATTTTGTCTTGTAAATACGCTTGGATAGCTCAGTTGGTAGAGCATTCCCCTGAAGAGGGAAGGGTCCCCAGTTCGAATCTGGGTCCAAGCACCATAAAACAAAACCCGCCGAATGGCGGGTTGTGTTTTGGGGTTAATTTGAGCGCACCTTGAGCTTCGCCACTTTTTTCTTGTCCACTTTCGGAAGATGAATTGTGAGAAGACCGTGCTTTTCCACCGCCTGCGCCTCTTCCGGTTCTATTTCTTGCGGAAGAAGGATGGTGCGTGAAAAAGACCCCCAGTAGAGTTCTTTGTAAAAATAATCATTCTCGGCGACTTCGCGTGATTCTTCGCGCTTGCCTTTTATGGTAACCATATCGCGCGTTATGGAAACATCCAAGTCCTCCGGCTTTACGCCCGCAATCATCGCTTCCACCACTATCTCATCGGGGGATTGGTACACGTCCACGGTGAGCTCGCCCTCATCGCTTTCTTCTTCTATCCAGCTGGTGCTTTTTTCCGGCGGTACTCCGCGTTCTTCGGAAGCGAGAGATAGCCGTTCATCATTAATAGGGACACTGCCGGTGAGTCGTTCAAAAAAGGATGGTTTTTTCGTCATAGTAATATGCGATGATTAGTTTGTTCTGATAATTCGTTTTACCTTTTCAAAAAAGAAAATGACAAATACAATTGCCACCCAGAGATGGAGAAATACGATAAACGTGTCCTCGCCGTTCCTTTGTATTATAAAAAAATTAAAGAGAGTATGCAATGCTATCGCGGTGATAACTCCCAAAATACCGCTTAACACGCGCGTGAGTCCGCTTTTGTAAAATGAAAGGCCGAGTGCGATACCGATAGCGCTTGAAGCGGCCGTGTGCAGAAGCGTCGCGCCCATATACCGCAGATTTCCCGTAAGCAGACTTCCCGTCAGGTCGCCATCCAGTAATGGTGCCAAAAGAAATAGGGAATTCTCAATGGCGGCAAAACCAAGCGCGACTGTTATCATATAAATAAGCGCGTCCACAGGCTCGTCAAAATACACACTGCGCAGAGCGACAAGCGAAATAGCCGAGAATTTGACCAGCTCTTCTATGGCGGCCCACACAAGAAGAAGCATCGGGCCTTCAACAAGAAAATGCGCCGCAATTTTTTCAAGAGGGAAGACGACGATGACGCCTATCATACCAGCGATGAACGACAGCATTATCATACTACGCGGTTCCGGTTTTTTGGAATCTTCTTTCAGCCAAAACCAAAGCCATAAAACGGCGGGTAGTATTCCGCCAAGCAGAGCGTAGAGGAGTGTCTTTGGGTCAAGGAGCATAAGGATGTATCACGTATCAAGTATATCGTATATCGTATATCGTATAAATATTGTATAAAATCAGCTGTTCCAATACCACATACATCATACTACATACTATTTCATCGGCCACTTCGCGACCATCAGCATCTCGCGGTCTTTTTTATGCGCTGGCAAAGTACTCCAGAGTTCCTCCGTTACGAACGGCATAAATGGGTGTAAGAGTTTCAAATTTACCGCGAGTATTTCAAGAAGTACCCATTGCCGCGATGTCTTTGCCGTTTCGTCGCTTCCGTTCAATATTATTTTACTTTCCTCCAGTATTTCATCAGCAAGACGATGCCACACGTAGTGATAGAGTTTTTCCGCGGCAAGGTAAAAATGGAATTCCTCAATCTCCCTCGTGATGTCTTTTAAGACTGCATCCAGTTCGTTAAGAAGTTCACGGTCAGCAGCAGAAAGCACTGGCTCATTTTTTGGCGCATCTGTCGTTGCCGAAAGTATGAAGCGTGTAATGTTCCACAGTTTGTTTGCAAAATGTTTGTATGCCTTAATCTTTTCTCTTGATAGCTTCATATCGTTGCCCGGTGAAGTTCCCACGACAAGAGACATCCGAAGCGCATCGGCGCCATATTCCTTGATCACATCAATCGGGTCAATGACATTACCAAGTGATTTGCTCATCTTTTTCCCTTTTTCATCCCGGACAAGTCCGTGCAGATAAACCGTACGGAAAGGAATATCTCCCAATAGATATGTCGTCATCAAGATCATTCGCGCCACCCAGAAAAAAAGTATATCGTACCCCGTTTCAATTACTGTCGTCGGGTGATAGAGTTTAAGATCGGTCGTTTCCTCCGGCCAGCCGAGCGCGGAGAATGTCCATAGCCCCGAAGAGAACCATGTGTCCAGCGTGTCTTGGTCTTGCGTCCAGCCTTCTTTTTGCCAATCTGCGGATGGCGGCTCAATACCGACATATGCCTCTTCGCCGCGGTACCAAACGGGAATCTGGTGCCCGAACCATATTTGCCGAGAAATGCACCATGGACGCAAGTTTTCTATCCAGTGGAAATACACCTTCTCAAAATGTTCCGGCAGGATTTTAATCTGTCCGTTTGTCACTACGGCGCGCATCAATTCTTTGAGTGTGACTTCCTGTCCGCTTTCAATTCCAGCTATGTGTGAATTCGGAAGCGTGATTTTTTTCTTTACATCAATAAACCACTGCAGAGAGGGGAGTGGCTCAATAGGGCGAGCGCAACGATAGCAGATGCTCAAATTTTGATTCACCTCCTCTTCCTTTTCCAAAAGATTCCGCTCCTTAAGCCAGTCTACAAATTTTGCGCGTGCCTCTTTCACCTTTAGGCCCGCGTATGCCGGACCCGCGTCTTCGGCCATACACCCGCTCTCGTTTATGACTTGGATGAGCGGCAGGTCATTTTTTTCGGCGATCTCATAGTCGGTGGCCGAGTGCGCTGGCGTAACACCCAAAGCACCCGTGCCGTATGCCGGATCAACTTCTTCATCGGCGACGACGGCAATTTTTTGCGGTCCGCGTCCGAGATCTACCGTGAATGTTTGTCCGATGTATGTTTTATATCGCTCGTCGCTCGGGTTCACGGCGACTGCCGTGTCTCCAAGTTTTGTTTCCGGGCGCGTGGTGGCTATTGTGAAAGGGAAATCCTTCGCGTATTTGAAAGTATAGAGTATCGCCTTTTTTTCTTTATGCTCCACTTCATCGTCTGAAAGTGTTGAAGAACAGTGCGGACACCAATTTACAATGCGATGACCGCGATAAATAAGGCCATCATCAAACATTCGCTTGAAAGCGGCACGCACGGCGATCGTCCGCTTTTCATCAAGAGTGTATGCCTCGCGCGACCAATCCAAAGAGGAACCCATTTTTTTTGTTTGCGTAACGATCGTGTCGTGGCTTTCTTGCGCGAATTTATGCAGGCGCGCCATAAAAGCCTCGCGCCCGATATCGTGTCGCGTTTTGCCCTCTTCCTCAAAAAGTATTTTTTCCACTTTTGCCTGCGTTGCGATTGCGGCATGATCGGTACCCGGCAACCACAGCGTTTTTCTGCCGCGCATACGGTTGAAACGTACCATTATGTCTTCAATGGCAAGCATGGCTGAATGCCCAACATGGAGCGTGCCGGTCACATTTGGCGGAGGTAGCACTATTGAAAATGGCTCCGCGTCCAGCACGGTTACGCCTTTCTCCACACAAACATCGGGGTTAAAAAAACCGCTATCCTCCCATTTTTTGTATAAAGCATCCTCTGTGGTACTCGGGTTGTAGGGCTTCAAAAGTTTTTCAGGAATGTTTGCCTCGCCGGCAGACAAGTCGGGCGTTTTATTGTTCATACTCGCAATAGTACCATTGATTCGGGTCTGTTTCTAGCGCTCACTACGGTGTCTAAATTAAATCATTTGACACGGCGCTCAAGGGGCGGCGGAAGCAATCGTTATCACTATCGCCGTATAACGACCTATAGGCCGTTATACGGCGATAGTTCCGCATTTTTTTATTGGCGTCTTAGCGTTGGTATTTATTGAAGTATTGTCCAGAACACGCACCATACATATATAAAATACTATAGTATCGTATGTATGTATGGGAGAGTGTGAAAAAAATCGCAATGAACTACAGTGTGAGGTTGCCCGATGCTTTGATACGATTGATGACGATATTCTTTTTTTTCGTGGAACGGAAGAAGCCGGCCACGGCTATCATAAGAGCATTGTCGGTCGTGACGGCGGCGTCCGGGAGGCGAAGCGTCACATCCGGCATTTCTTCGCGCATTTTTTTTGCAAGTTCGGAGCGGATGCGCGCGTTGGCCGCAACACCGCCACCCAAGACAATGGTACGCACCTTATACACTGACGCCGCGGCGATCGTCTTTTTGACGAGCACATCCACCACCGCTTCCTGAAATTCATGTGCGATTGATTGTGTTATTCTAGTGTTTTGCAAAACACTAGAATGTTTCTTTGAAAGGTCGCGCAGAAGATAGAGAACTGCGGTCTTCAGTCCGGAAAATGAAAAATCATAGTCCTTTGAACTGATCATCGGGCGCGGCAGTTTTATTTGTTCCTTGGTGTTTGAGAATTGGTTATTCCATTGCATGGCAAGTTGTGCAATGGCCGGACCACCCGGATAGGGAAGTCCCAACATCCGCGCCACCTTATCAAACGCTTCTCCCGCGGCATCGTCACGCGTTTCACCGATCTTCTTGTATTTCATCCAGTTTTTGATAAATATCAATTCCGTGTGCCCCCCACTCACCAAGAGTGCCAACATTGGAAATGCAATTTTTGTTGTTTGTGATTTGGAATCTGTGGTTTGATTAGAAATTAGAAATTTGGATTTAGAAATTGCAGCGCCTTTCGGAATAAAGGCGCTGAATATATGTCCTTCCATATGGTTCACCGGCACTACGGGAACATCCCACACAAGCGAGAGAGCCTTCGCAAAATTGATACCGACCCAAAGCGCCGGCTCAAGCCCCGGGCCGTGCGTGACGGCGATGAGATTAATTCCACTAGAGGCGGAGGCACGCCGCGAGTCCTTGCGGCCTCTTATGGGACGAGCATTTGGTTTTTTTATTTTCGGCACTTCCGCGAGAAATTGTTCCAGCAATTCCGGCTCTCGTTCCAGTATTTTTCTCAAAGATTTTTCAATTTTGTCCTGCACTTTTGACTTTTGACTTTTGATTTCTAACTTCAAAAAACCCGATTCTCGCAGTGCCTCTTTGAGCACCGGCACCAGATTTTTGCTGTGCTCGCGCTTTGCCAATGCAGGGAAAACACCGCCATATTGTTTATGGAGATCCACTTGAGAATGAACGACATTGGCAAGCACGCGAAACGAAGGTTTTTTGACGCCACCAAACGCCTCAATGATGCTAATCGCCGTCTCGTCGCAAGATGTTTCAATAGCCAGAATATTTTTTTTCATATGTCAGTTTACCAAATTGCTCCACAATTTTCTCTTCATTTTTTATGACCCTACCGGGAGACGCGAGTACGCTTTCGGTCAGGGATAATTTGTCTGCCGTCGCAGACAAATTTCCACGACCCTGACTCGGCTGTTTTTCCTGCTGGAAAAATATGCCTCCGTCTTTCGACTCCCGGACGCGAGCAAAGCAGTTTGCTCGCTTAGGGTCATTGAACAAAAACGGCTTGCAGGAAGCAAGCTTGTTTTTGCACCAATGACCCTACCGGGAGACGCGAGTACGCTTTCGGTCAGGGATAATTTGTCTGCCGTCGCAGACAAATTTCC
>CAYIHM010000005.1:0-14703 GCA_964363265.1 uncultured Candidatus Saccharibacteria bacterium | reverse complement strand
ATATACTTTAGTTCTTCTTACGAAGAAGACCCTGGTGCGATTCCGTCCGCATTGGGGGCTTTTTCATTTTGGGCCAAAATGGACTTCTTGTCCGTTATATAGACTATGGGTACTCCTGTTCTTTTCAATAATACTGAGCATCGTTTGTTTCGTACGGCGACAATATTGTGTACATTTTTTTCTTTTCAATAAGAAAAGATACGAGACTGACATAATCACCATCGCTTGTTACGAGCACTATCCTGTCAGCATTGCTTTCATAAGCATCTTTCATCGCCTTAACTACAAGATCCGCATCGCAGTTTCCTTTTGCCTTTCCTTCTCCATCATAAGTGACTTCTTTGAATATAAGGGTGAACCCTGCCTCCTGCAGACGAACATAAAGATTCTTATATTTCGGTATCATCCCCAAAAATAGATATGCTTTTGATACTGAATATTTCTCCCGAAGCCATACGCGCAATTTCCCGTAATCCAGCGTCCAACCTAATTGCCGCGCCCCATTGTACAAATTTGCCCCGTCAATATATGCATAATTGTTTCCCTTGTTTTTCATTTTGCCATTATACCATCCCAAATTAACGCTTGCGCAATAACTCCTTCCCAAATTTCGAGCGAAAAACGAACTGGAGTCCGAGCCTTATCGGGATAAGGCGAGGACAAAGCAAAGTTTTACAGCCGAAATTCGGGAGGGAGTGCGGAATGGTTAATTGGGGAGGGTATAAGCTCAGCCATAATTCTTCTTTTCTATGAAAAGTACTGCTCCCAGCATTTTTTGTATTGTTCCAGGTACTGTTCTTTTGTTCCGGGCGCCACGCGCAACACCGCCTCGCGCGCGTTGCGCGCGAGGCGTTCACGCATCCCCTTATTTTCTATGGCGAGGCGGATCTGTTTCGCAAGGCACTCCTTGTCGCCCACGGGACACACCAGCGCATTGTCTTTCGTGATAATCTCCCCCACCGCGCCCACATCGGTCGTGACGATCGGGCATCCCGCCGCGGCCGCTTCAATAAGCGTCATTCCATATCCTTCGTAATCTGAAGTGAGGAGGAACAGGTCGGCTGTTTTATAATATGACACGATATCATCGCTCCATCCCGCAAATACGACATTGCCGTGAAGTCCGTTGTTGCTCACTATTTGCCCAAGCATATGTTTCTCGGAGCCATCGCCCAAAATCACAAGCCCGACGCGCGGATGCGTGCGTATGATATCTTTGAACGCCAAAAGCGCGAGGGGAATATTTTTTTCTCTTTCCCAACGGGATGCCATAAGAATTATGAAGTTGAATTGCGGATACAGCACGTGAAGATTCACTTTCGGCTCGGCTTTTTCTATTTCTCGCACGTTCACAAAAATAGGAAGTACGCTGACTTTCGTGGATGGCAGGCGGTACTTGGCAACGAGCGCGCGCCGAATACGCTCCGACACGACCCGCACTCCCGCCGCGCGTGGCAATAAAAATCGCGCAATCCGCACCAGTAATTTGTTGAACACCGAGTGTTCAACAAAGTGAGGGGAAAATATGTCGGTGTGCACCTGCAATTGAAACGGAAGTTTGAGTGTCTGTGCAATGCGCCACGCGACCAAGCCTGTCGCAGACGGATCTTGCGCCGTTACAAGCCACCGCTCCGTCTCAAGAGAATGATTGCCGCGGATTATTTGCTTTCCCAGTCTAATTGCATCGCCCACATAATGCCATTTGCTTTTTGAATTCGTCGGATACGCCCACACATTGTTTGCGATTTCAAGTTTCCAATTCTTATTTTTTATTTCTTTTGCGACAAAAACAACAATATGTAATTCGCGGACAAGCGCCCCATACTCAATCATACGAGAGCGCGCGCCCCTTCCGTCTTCAAATATTTTACGGTCTGTTGAAATCATTAAAATCTTCATAACAAAATATTCATAGTCTCCGTAATCATACGCTCTTTACTAAACTGCAGCGCTTTTTGTTTTGCCTCACGCGTAAGAGCGCCTGTGTCAATCTGCCAGCGCAACACTCCAAGAATAGCCCCTGTGAGTTCCGCCTTGTTGTTAAAACTCACCAATACGCCTTCTTTACCGTTTTCAATAAGTTCCGGATTGCCGCATATATCGGTAGAGACGATTGGCGTACCGACGCTCATCACCTCAAGTAACTGATGTGAAAATCCTTCATAGCCCGTATTGAGCGCAAAAATGTCCGCAGCCTTCACATAGCGCAGAAGTGTCTCGCGCGGCAGTGCGCCTAGAAAAACAATATGAGTTTGCAATTTGTAATTTGCAATTTGCAGTCTAAGCGCTCCACGATCGGGGCCGTCGCCAGCAATATAGAGTTTCGCGTCGGGAAATTCTTTGAGAATATCCGGCATTATATCAATGAGTGCGGCAAATCCTTTCCACGGCACAAGCCGTCCCGCTGAGAGAATAACTGTCCCTTCAATGCCAAAGAGCGAACGAATCTCTTTTTTGTCTTCCGGTATGTGGACTGGATCAAAGGAATTGTATATCACCGATATGTTCTCCCGTGGAACCCCCCATAGAATAATTATCTTTTTCAGATATTCGCTTGGAACGATTACGCGCGCCGCGCGTTTGGCAACACTGCTTTGTATTTTTTTCCGCAACAGGATCATCGGCCCCACTGCCCTCTTCTGGAACTCTTCCAAGCTTACAAATTTTGAATTGTCATTTTGACTTTTACATTTTGCGTTTTGCATTTGATATGTCTCCCACGCTCTATCTCCCGCAACGCGCAGTATAAATTGTTTGCGTAAAAAGAAGGCGGCAAGACACACCGGCAATCCAACGCCAAGCGGATCAAGCGAAAGCGTTACATCCGCCTCCTTCATTCCCTTCAATAGCTTGAAAAAATAGTAGGCGTGCGAGATTCCGGTCGGCAAATGCCGCACTTCGCCGAAAGAAAACACGCGCGTTCCGATTCCGTGCTTTGGCAATTCATCATTCAATATTTTTGAATATGTCGCCGGCCCACCCTCATCGGGCGGATACAGCGGCGTTGCAATAAGTATTTTCATATCTATCCTCCCTCTGACGGACGTCGCACGTCCGTCAATTCCACGACTTTTCCGACTTATAGCTCATAATCAAGCCCTTTTTGGTATCCCCTTGCCATTATCCACTCTTTCAAATCTTTCTTATACTTTTCCCCGTCTGTCTGAAACATTTGAAAAAAGAGTTCTTTGTTCGTGATGTGCGCGAATTCGCCATCTCCGACCCCCACAATATCACGATAATTAGACCAACGGTACTCTTCAAGAAACTTCATAGCTCCAACAATATCCTTGATACCGTTCTCCTTCCAACCCGGCTGAAAAAGATCAAGCGGATTAAGGTGGATATAAAATGGCAAATATAGAAAGTGCGCATCTCGCTCGATCAAAATTATTTTTGACCTCCCCTGGAACAACACTCCGCTCCTCTCGTTCTGCTCATTAAAATATTTCGTGTAACCGCCAATTACTTTCTTGGAAAAAATGCCGGCACACCCCTCTTCTTTTTCTACCACCATCATATGCGGATGATTTGGCATCAGCGCCCAACACAACATATCTATAATCTCCTCTGACGGACGTCGCACGTCCGTCAGGCGAACTTCATCCTCCCGCCTCCGCGAATATGATTGAGTTGCCTTAATCGTACTATTGAAATCATAAAGGTCGTGCACAAAACGCATATAATCTTTGTCATCCATAAATATCTTTCTTTTTTCTACTCCCCTATTCAAAATGTGGAAAATGTTGCCTTTCATATGTTTTTTTATTATATGACGGACGTCGCACGTCCGTCAAACGCCCGTCAAACAAATTGACGGACGTGCGACGTCCGTCAATATCCGGCAATTTGCTTTTTCATTTGTTGCGCGATCGTATTCCAATCGTAGTGTTCAGCTACCATTTTTTGAGCATTCGCTACAATCTTTTTTCGCAACGGCTCATCTTCAAGCGCGCGGACGACCTGCTCGGCAATACTACGCGGGTCGCGCGCGGCGCAGAAAAGGCCAGTCTCTTCGTGTATAAGAAAATCCGGGATGCCACCCACTGGCGTACCGACCACTGGCACGCCCGCGGCCATCGCTTCTATAAACGAATTGCCCATCCCTTCGGAAATTGACGGGCGCACGAACACATCTGCCACCTGCAAATACGGCGGTAATTCTTTGTGTCGCACGGTGCCGAGAAACTTTACGCGACCGCGAAATTTGTGCGCTTTTGCCTTCAGTGTTTCTTCTTCCGGACCAACACCAGCGATAATAAGCTTCACATTCTCCGGCAAATATTTCAGTGCGTCTATCAAATCGCCGATTGCATTTTTCTTTACGAGCCGCGATGTGGTAATAATTATTTTTTCTCCTTCATCGACACCCAAAGCATTTCTTGTTTCTTGTACCTTGTCTTTTGAAATTTTCACTGCAAACTGTCCGACATCTACTCCGTTTGGCACCAGCGTGATCTTCCGCGGCGGAACGCCGTTTTTTACGGCGCGCTCTATGAGATAGTTGCTGATTGCCGTAACAATGTCCGCCTTCCGCATCGGTAAAATATGCCACGGGCGAATAAAAATCCTGTAAAGTATTCCGCTCCCGCCAACATAACGCATTAAATGTTCCTCTTCGTCCCCCTCCTGCAGTGTAAGTACAAGCTTCGGCTTGCCGCATAATGCCTTTGCTATAACCGCCGCAATGCCTCCCTGGCTTGCCATAATGGCCCAGAACGCGTCGTATTGGTGCTTTCGGTGCAATCCTCGAGCCTTTATAGCGCCAAGCACAGGGAGCAAAAAAGTGTCAAAACGGGTACCAAAGCCAACGCGATACACCATCACATTTCCAATGCGTTCGCTCCTTGGACAATCGCGGGAAATACGCGCCGTGACCATATCAAAGGAAATATCCGCCGGCGCGATACGGTCGGTAATTTCCATCACAGCAACTTCCGCCCCGCCAACACGCGGAAAATAATTTGTTGAAAATATAAGTATTCGCCGCATATTTTTGATGAGAGAGGTCGGACCTCTCTCATCTGCCTTTCTCAAAAATTCACTGATCTTCCAAATCCTCCAGTATCTCAAATTCGTCCGCCGTTTTTTTGTCATCAGAAACCAGCGCCGATTCCCTGCGCCTGACGAATACAACTCCGGCAATAGCAAGAAAGGTTACAAAAAAGAGTGCCATAAGCCACTTAAAAAGCGGAGTGCCGTCGGTAATGCCGAGCGATGAGCCTGCGGCCGCGGCGGCAGTAAATACGCTCAATGGGACGATGTCGCGCTGGTTTTCCTGTTCATCTGAGACGACGTTACTATCTGTCTTTTCCGTCCCCGCGACAACCTCAACATCAGAAGTTGCGTAAGAAACATCACGAGTCGGCGAACCGACAGATATACCGGATGAAGCCTGAACCGGTATAAAACCAGCTAAAACTGAAGTGGTCGCGATCTCGCCGTTCGGATACAAAAGTGCGGCAGATGCTCCTAACATAACAGATAACCCCGTTACTTCTCCTGAAAATACAAGACGGGTGTCGGGCAAAATGAAAGTGTTTTTCGGAATGGTGAATGTGCCTGCGCCAGCGCGCAAACGCCACCATGAAATATCTAGCTCTTTGCCGGAACCATTCGCGAGTTCAATGAATTGTTTGCCGACGGCACCTACTGACACTATGCTCAAATTCGCCGGAATAGCTTTCACGCGAATCTTATCAAGCCCTGAATAATACCCTGACGACGCATCCAGCACGACGACATATTCCCCCGGATAACGATAATGATATAGCACGCTTTGCCCCTCTTTCTCTCCCCCATCGCCAAAATTCCAAAGGTAACGCGCATTAAGAATGGGTTCGCTTTCGGCGCCGTATGCTTTTCCGCCGAAAAAAGTATCCGCTCCCACAATGACAGTGCGGTTTGCGCCGGCATCCGCAAATATTTGCGGTTCCGCAAACCAAGAAGTATTTTTGGAATTTTCTTGCGTGGAAATGGCGCCGGAATCAGCGCCTGCGGGCGGCGTGTCATTCGTGTTGGCCGACGTGTTATTTGCCGCATCGGGCGTCGGCAGACTCGCCGCCCATACACTATTTATTTTTTGCAGAGAATTGCCGTCGCCAGCGGCACCTTGGCCGGATGTGTAAGAGACAGTATCAGTGTCGACGAGATCCGCGTTTCGCAAGGAGATTGTTTCGCCTGTATTACTAAGTGAAAACGAAGAGTCAAAGAGCGTCCCTGTAAAGGACGGGAAATCAAGAAGAAATTTTTCCGTATTATCCGCGATTACGACAAAACTTCCCGCCGGAACAAGCGCGGCGCCTTTCACAAGCGTAAGAGTATGATTGGTATTCGCCTCAAACAATTTCCAATCGGAAAGATCCGTTGCCGTATCCGCCGTGATTTCCACCCACTCGCGCCCGGTATCGGAACCGGACACGTCGTACATAATTTCCGTAAACGAAACATTCGCAAAAGATAAAAATGGAACGGTAAAAACTCCGAGGAGAAGGCTCCTCAAAATAATTCTATGTCTTATATTCGTATATTCGTATCCCATTCGTAATTCGTATTATTCCAATATCTTTTCCAACACCTCCTCTGGGACTTCGTCCGGGGTTTTGCGCTCGGCGACTGGCGGTTTTGCCGTTCTAATATCGTCTGCGACTTTATCGTCTGACGCAATATCAGCGACTGATTGTTTAACGCCCTCGCTATCAATAATTTCTCCCGCGGAATGCGCGCCGGACGATACGGATGATTTATCATCTTGTTTTTTTATTATACCCTGTTTATTGTTCTCCTGTTCTGCCAACGCGCCGGCAAGCAATTCTCTCAACCGTTTTTTATTCTCTGATTCCCATTCTTCTTTCTTCAACACATCAAGAGATGCTGTTGGCGAAATAGCCGTTCTGTGATGGGTCTCTCGGTTTTCCGCCACCGGTGCTGGCGCTTGCGCATAAAGTGCTTGCGAAGAAGCTAAAACGCGCTCTTTGAAAGACACGGGCGCAGGCGCAATGGTCGGCAGTGTCGTCGCCAAAAACGGTTTTGAGCTCACGCCGTCTATTGTAAGCTTCAAACATATTTCCGCAAATCTCAAGTCGGCAAGTTCCTCCGCCGTGAAATGCGGAGCGAATTCTTTTTCAAAAATCTCGGCGTCAAAACTTCCAAGACGAAATACAATGATGGTACCGACACTGCCCCAAATAGCGGTGCGCGTATGCTCCGAAAGCTGTTCCAAGTATTGATGCGTTACCGTCAAGTCAAGTTTGGCGCGGCGCGCGTTCACAAAAAGTTCGCCAAACGTATCGTCGGAAAACAATTGACACTCGTCGGCAAATAAATAGTGATGCGGTTTTTCGCGAAAGATGCCCGCAGGCGCGTTCATACGCGCCATCATCGCGCAATGAATGTGCGCTATGAAAAGTTTTCCCAAGAAACGGGTATGTTCCTCGCCGATACGCGCCACGGCAAAATCCGCCAATAAAACTTTCTTGGCATCCATTGCTTCCAGAATATCAAAGGACGAACGCGCGTTTCCAACACTACCGCGAATAATGGGGTCGGCAATAAAAATCCGCATTTTTGCCGTGAGTGTTTCTACTGTATCTCGCATTTTTTGCGATGCTTCCTTTGAGAATATATTCTCCCAAAATACTTTCAATGCGTGGTCCGGCAAATGCTCTATTATTTCTTTCCTGAATTTTTCTTCCGCAAACAAACGGCCGATATCAATGACCGTGGCATCGCGGTATGTAAAAAGCGTTCTCACGGCATTACGCAATATCTCCTCCGCTTCGGCGTTGAAAATGTCTCGCCACAGGTCGGCAAATGCCGTGATGATATGGTCTTCCGCGATGTGCCGAGTTTGTTCATTCACACATTCAAAAATATTCCAAAAAGCCGACCGCGCTGTGGCGTGCGGTGCAATATATATTATGTCCTTGATTCGCGATTCCGGCACATATTCCAAAAGCTTACCAACGATGCCGCCGCGGGGGTCTATAAAAGAAATACCGTTGCCATTGTGAATATCCTGTATGGCCATATTCAAAAGAAGCGCCGACTTCCCCATCCCAGTCTTGCCGACAATATATATATGTCGCGCACGGTCACTCTCCTTGATGCCGAATCTTTGTTTTTCCCCGCGAAAGTCGGTCTCCGCAAAATAGGTTATTCGCTCTCTTTCGTGCATATGGAGTTAGTATATCGTATATGGTGCATAGTATATAGAGTGTAAAAAAATCGCCCCGCTTGGACACGGGCGTGGCGGATCCCCGTCAATCTGCTGGGTTGACGGGATAGGGTTATTCGGAATGTAAAGCTTCTCGCGTGTATGTGTTCCCCGCGTCCCAAAGCATCCAGCTTGTAAGACCCGTATCGTAAGTCGCCTGTATTTGCGTGCGGACCATTGCCGGAGTGTACGGCACGGGGTAATCAAAATCCTGCAACCACGGGCGGAGTTTGTTCGGCGTCGTGGAAGCCGCCGTCAGGCGCCGCGCCGCTGCGTCCATTGAAAACTTCACTATCTCATACGGCACAGTATTAGGATTTTTCCATCCGTTGAAATTCGGCGGATAATGCGACGGGTACACCATTGGCATAATGTAATCAAAATAAGGCGCCGCGTATTCAAGTACCTGCCCGATATTTAGGTCATCGGTATTCGTGGTTGTCATACCAAAAAGGTCGGCAGAGAGCACCGCGCCGGTGGGTGATAAATGCTCGTGCAAATAAGAAAAGAAATTGCGTAGCGCTTTCGCTTTTCCCATATCTGCGTCAGACAAAATTTCCTTTTCACTCCACGAATAATAAATATCTTTCATATTTCCATCCGAAGGGAAACGAATATAATCAAAATTAAGTTCGTCAAAACCGATTGCATAGGATTCCTCGCCGAGCGCTACGATATATTCCCAAAATAGCTTGGCGCCGACATCAATAAACGAGAGACCCTTATGGTCTTTCCACACAGCACCGTCACTCGCGCGCTTGACCGCGAGTTCGGGATGTATTTTTGTGTACGTTGGGTCCTGAAACACCGTGATGCGCGCAATCACATAAATTCCTTTCTCATGCAAAAGACCGACAAACTCCTTCATATCCGACACTGCGCATCCGGTACCGCGCACATCCTTCAGTTTCTGATTGTTTGTCGGGAATGCGATTGTTCCTGTATAGTCTTTTACATCAATAATCACAGCATTCAATTCCGTCTCATCAATGAGCTTCACGAGTTTCGCGCGGAATGAAGGCGTCGCCGCTACGCAAGCCGTCATATAGATTCCCTTCAACGGCTCCGGTGTTTTTATGTGTGTTACGATGAATGCCAGTTCATCTTTTTCATTCTGCGTGTTTATGTCGTCAGGAATTGCCCCTTCCGCCATTGGCGAAGCAGTGTTGTATGTGACCGGGAAAATCCCGCTACCAAAATACGCGAGCGATGCCGCGCCCGCTACGAAAACCCCAGCGACAAGCAATGTTCCAGTACTGTATGGCATCAATGTATTTCTTCTATATCATCATAACGAGAACTGAGTGACGAATGCCGCCCGTCTATACTTATTGCCCCTTTCGCAAATCCTCTTCAACATCGCGCGGAATATTCTCCGCAAATGTGCTATGATGCCGCGGCCAATGACGGCTCAAAAAAGATTCACTGCTTTTCCCCCACTGTTCACCCCACAACGCGCCTCCGATCAATACGAGACCGGAAAGTATAATAATCGTATCACGCACTGACCCTGGAAAACCCAAAAGCGGCATAAGCACCACAATTACGCCGATAATTACGATGAATTTATTTTTTCTAGACATAATGAAATATGGAATAATTTATAAGTACGCACATTATATCCGCTTTCCATATTCCATACAAATATAAAAATACCGCGCTAAATCATTCCTTCTCCACGATAACCACGAATTCGCCTCTTTGTTTTTGCGGGTCGCTCTCCAGTATGGAAATAATTTCTGCAGCCGTGCCGGCAAGAAATTCTTCATGTATTTTGGTCAATTCACGCGCAAGCACGATATGCCGGGTCGGCGTATGTGTCTTTAGGGATTCCAGTGTTTTTAAAATACGGTGCGGTGATTCATAAAAGACGACTGCGCGTTTTGTCCCCGTAATCTCTTTGAAAAGCGTCTCGCGCCCTTTTTTGTGCGGCAAGAAACCGAGAAAAAGAAATTCCGCTGACGACACGCCGCTTGCCGAAAGCGCGGTGATAACGGCGGAGGGTCCCGGAATCGGCACAACGCGCACTTCATCATTGAAATATTTTTTTACCTGCCGTACCAAAAGCACGCCCGGGTCGGAAATTGTCGGAGTTCCGGCGTCTGAAACAAGCGCGACATTTTTCCCATCTTCAAACAATTCAAAAATTTTTTCAACTTTTGCTAATTTGCTGTGGGAATGATAGCTCAAAGTCGGCGTCCTTATGTCGTATTTCTGCAAAAGTTTCGCCGTAGTTCGCGTATCCTCGCACAAAATCATATCAACCTCCTTCAGTACGCGCAAAGCGCGCAAGGTGATATCCTCCAAGTTTCCAATCGGGGTTGCAATTATATAAAGTATTGCCATGGGTAGTGAGTATGTAAGTAAACAATTATGCGATCTATTCCAGTATTCTCAAGAATTTGAGAATGGTTTGACCGCGCAGCGTCAATTTATGCCGAACGAAATTGCCCTCATTTCGTTTCATCACAAGACCCGCGATCGCCAACCGTCGGATGTGTTCGGATGCCGTCTTAAAATTTATCTTGAGCGCATCGGCAATCTCATCAACCGAGAGTTCCGGCTTCTTCCGCAACAAATCAAGAATCTGCAGCCGGCGATGGTTGGCCGCCCCTTTCATTATTCTTTCCATCTTTCTCCATTCCATACGATGAATTATACCACACAAACATCAATCTATTCTAGTATTCTTGAGAATACTAGAATAGATGTACCATTCTTGTGGCAATGTCTATCGGCGAAGCAACCCGTCCCCCACCTTATGCACATCGCCAGCTCCCATTGTGATCAATATGTTTCCTTTCTTGAGGTGTTTCTCCAAATATGCCGAAATCGCGCCGGAACCGCCGATATAGCGAGCGTTCTTCCCAATCTTCGCCGCGAGATCCCGCGCGTGAATCGTGCCGTCATCAACCTCGCGTGCGGCATATATGTCGGCGATGACCGCCTCATCCACGGCGCCGAAACCCTTCGCAAAATCTTTGAGCAGAAGTTTGGTACGCGAATAGAGATGCGGCTGGAACACGACGATGATCCTGTCTTTTTTGTGCCGTTCCCGAAAACCCTGAAGGGTTCGCCTGACCTCTGTCGGGTGATGCCCATAATCATCATATACAATAACCCCGCGCCGTGTCTTCCCCTTATATTCCATACGCCGCCATGTGCCATGAAAGTGCGCAAGTGATTCTCCCGCCTTTTTCGTGTCAACGCTTGCAAGCCGCGCCACGGCAAGAGCCGCGCGCGCATTTTCCCTATTATGTTCGCCCGAAACCGGAAGTGTCACCACGAGCTTTTCTTTCGTATAGTCAATGATTCGCGCTTTTGTTTTTTCGATCGCGGGTTTCACCTTTGTATTGCCGGGATCACACACGATAAACCCGTTCTTGGGAACTTTCGCCACCATTTCTGCAAACCCTTTCTGCACACCGGCAAGGTTGCCGTAATAATCAAGATGGTCGGCATCAATGTTCGTAATGACCAATATCTTTGGTGAAAGATTAAGAAATGAACGGCGATACTCGCACGCCTCAACGACGAATACATCGCTTTTCCCGGCGACAAAATTATCTTTTTCCTTTTTCAAAAAACTGCCGATCACCACGGTCGGACTTTTTTTTGCGTCAATGAGGATCTCCGCGATCATCGCGGTCGTCGTCGTCTTACCGTGCGTGCCTGAAACCGCAATAGTGTATTTCCCTTTTGAAATGAGGCCGAGCGCTTCTGGATAGCTATATGTCGGAACACCGCGCGCGCGCGCCGCCATAAGCTCGGGATTACTCCCCTGCACCGCGGGTGAGTACACCACTATATCCACCTCCTTTGGTAAATTCTTCTCCTTGTGCCCGATATGCACCTTCGCGCCAAGCCGTTCCATGCGCTCAGTCACCAATGATGGCGTAATATCAGAACTGCTCACTTTTTTCTTTTCCAAAAGCATCATCCGCGCCAAAGCAGACACGCCAATACCGCCGATGCCGATGAAGTGGATTTTTTTAATATTTCTAAAATGATTTTCCATATATACGGGTCCGCTACAAACTTTTTACTATCTTCACAAACTGGTCACCGCGATCAAATTCATTCTTAAAAACACCGAATGACGCGGCTCCCGGTGAAAGTAATACCGTGTCACCTTTCTGCGCGTTTTTCTGAGCAGCTGCTACCGCCTCTTTCATACTGCCAACAATATAAACGGGATACGCCGCGCGCCTTGGGAGCTCGCGCAACATTTTTTCAGTAGCGGTTCCTTTGATAAGCACGAGTGTTTTTACCGTCTTATCAATAAGTTTTGCCGCATCTTTATACACGAGTTCTTTGTCGTTGCCGCCGGCAATGAGCACGATACCGTGTTTCTTGCTCCCGAGCGCCCTAAGTGCCGCCATGAGCCCGTCGGGGGTTGTTGCGGTTGTATCATTATAATATTTAACGCCACCAGCTACGCGCACAAGCTCAAGGCGCCCCGGTACTCCGGGAAAACTTTCAACGCCCTTTTTAATGTCTTTCTCCGCAATACCGAGCGCGCGGCAGGCGGCGATTGCAAGCGCCGCGTTATACCTATTGTGCACCCCCGGAATATGGAGCTGCCATGACATTGGAAGATCTTTTTCGTTCACAACGACCACAACCCTTTCCAAGGGTAACCCTTGGAAAGGGTTGTGGGATAAGCTTTTTTTCGCCTGCGAACCAACGATCAGGGTGTCGTTTTTTTTCTGATGCTTAAAGATATTCGCCTTGTCGTTGAAATACTGCTGCATATTCCCCTTGTAGTAATTCATATGATCGCGCATAAAGGTCGTGAATACGGCAATGTGAGGGCTTGTACGCGTATCACCAAACCCCTGCAATTGCCACGAATCAAGTTCCAACACAACGATATCTCCCGCTTTCACTTTTTTCAAAAGTGGCAGTGTCGCCATCCCGCAGACATTCCCACCAAGAAACACGGCGGAATTTATAAAGGTCGGACCTTTATATTTTTTCCGGCTGAGAATATGGTGAATGAGGTGTACGACGGTGGATTTTCCGCGCGTGCCGGTAACACCTATAATCTTTACTTCTTTCGGGGCAAGTTTCGCGAAAAGTGATGCGTCCATTAAAACCGAAATCTTATGTTTTCGCGCTTCATTTATATACGGAGAATCAAGAGGTACGCCAGCCGCTTTGATAACGATGTTCGCCTCTCTGAAATCAGAAAGCCTATGCCGGCCCAATATAAAGGTCAGACCTTTATATTTTTTGAGCTGTTTTATTGACGGAGCAAGCTCTTTTTCCGTCTTAAGGTCAGTAATGGTCAGGATTGCCCCGCATTCCGCCAAAAACCTCGCGACATTCACCCCGCGCCCTAAAAGCCCAAGTCCGAGCATTGTGACCTTTTTTCCTTTGAAATACTCCTTATAATCCATAGCGGTTTAGCGTTAGTGTAACATAAAATTACACGGAAACATCCCTGATTTCTATCATCGGGCTTCCAACAAAGATACGTGAAAGCGTGTCCCGGAAAACGGCGGAATCTTTCGAGAGGATAAAGCGTGCTGTACCATTTCCGTTCTTTTCGCACCCGACACACACTTCTTCTGCTACAGAATCAGCGGGGTCAAAAGTCTCGGCGGCAAGTCCTGCACGCGCAATCTCCTCTATGAAAATATCTTGCACGAACGGGTAGTGCGTGCAGGAAAGCGAAACGACGTCGGTGTCGCGCGGAAGTACTGAAACTGCGCGCGCGACGATAGAAATTATTTCATCGCGTGGCGCGCCTCTTTCTATTGCACCTGCAAGTTCTGGGATTGCAATATGCGTAGCATTGATTCCCGATTCGGCGCATCCGCGCGCATAAATACTGGAGGCGATCGTCGCTGGAGTGGCGAGAAATACGATTTTTTCTCCCGTGAAATCACGCGCAAGCGCGCGTATCGTCGGGCGTGTCATTTCAATGATGGAGAGCGGCACCTGCGCCAAAAACCCTGATTCGGAGAGCGTCATAAACGCGGAAACGCTGTTGCACGCGCTCACGATGTCTCTTGCGCCCTGCGACAAAAGAAATTCAACTGCTGATTCGGTAAGCACTTTCAATTCTGAAAGCGGACGCGTTCCATAAGGAGCATTCGCCGTGTCACCGAAATATATAATATCCGCATTCGGCGCTTTCTCGCGAATTTTCGCGAGCACCGACAATCCTCCTATTCCTGAATCAAATATGCCGATCATTGTGTCTCTACTGTACCAATCTCGAACATATTTTCAAAATCACAATCATAATCGCTAGCGTTCCTCTCTCTCGCAGAAACACCATCACGTTTCGCGTGGTGGTGCTTCTGCGAGAGCGCGGGTGCTGGGAACACAATCCTTCGAACGGCTCAAATGGGAAGAAATGAGCCGTTCGGCGTGGAGTAGGCCAGTTTGTTCGCTACACACGCACGCGTGTGCTACACCACTGGTGTCTTTATTGTACCAAGTTAGAACCTATTTCCAAAACAAATGATGTCGCGCGC
>CAYIHM010000004.1:0-17762 GCA_964363265.1 uncultured Candidatus Saccharibacteria bacterium | reverse complement strand
AATTTCGCCAAAAATCTTTACGACCCGTAGGTCATTCTGCTGAATGAGAGCCGAAGGGAAAAATACTGAGGCATATCGTGATATGCTGAAGTATTTTTACCAAGGCGCAGCCGAGATTTTTGGCGAAATGCGAAGAGATTAGTTGGGGATGGTATTAATATCATATGGCATTTTCAGCATAAATCAACGCGAAATCCGGCACTAAAAGCCGAATTCATAAATATTGGCAGACATATCGTCGGCGAGCCTCAGTCTTTTTCTTTTCCCGTATTTGTTGTATAATTTTTCGGGCTTTAAAAATGGAGACTCCGATGGAACCAGAACGGTTGTCCGGTTATGTTGTTTCCTATGGCAGACACAGAAAGAACGCCTATGCGGCGGTCTTCAAGAGCATAAAAAGATATTTCACAGAACCCCAGCAGGAATGGTTGGTGCGATATATGGAAATGCACTCTCTTGTTTATGGGCGTAATGGGAATATCGTACCCGACAGGCTATTCACGGAATCGCTTGTGCACATATATACAACCGAACCGACCGAGCGTGATAATTGGCTCCTTTGCCTAGCGCAAGCGGCATATCGATGGCGCCAATATGCGATTTGCGCCATCGCACCATCAATTGTCTATCATCACAGCTCTCAAAGAAAACTCATTGAGAGCGAGGTGGTTATAGTGGCGGAATTCTGCCTTGATGAAAAACTTATCATCCCCGTGGAAGATATCCACGCTGACAGGGGGCGTCTTGGGATATTTTTGGAAATATATGTCCGAAAACGAAACGTATACGCCCAACTTAATTATCGGAATATATGCAAGGCGGCATATATGGCCAACTGGATATAGGTTATCTGTGCGACCACCCAAGAAACCGGCAATGGAAGGAGACAGTTAAGCGGACACCGCAGGGTGTCCGCTTTATTTTTTTGTTTTTGCATCCGCCTTTCTCACGCATCCCAAGCTATAGCTTGGGATGCGTGAGAAGAATACATAATCAGAATCATATCCAGAAATCATCGCCCTGTCAGCGCCTTTTTCAAATACCGCCCCGTGTGTGATGTTGCGCTGCGCGCCACTTCTTCCGGCGTACCTCTCGCCACGATGTTCCCGCCGCCAGCGCCACCTTCCGGCCCGATGTCGATGAGATAATCGGAGCACTTGATTACGTCCATATTATGCTCAATGACCACCACCGTGTTTCCTTTGTCCACGAGTTTCTGCAGAATTTCTATCAATTTTTTCACATCTTCATAATGCAGTCCAACCGTCGGCTCGTCCAAAAGATAGATCGTTTTTTGCAGATGCGGACGATACAGCTCGGAAGATATTTTCACGCGCTGTGCTTCTCCACCCGAAAGCGTCGTCGCCGACTGTCCCAACTCTAAATATCCAAGCCCGACTTCATCAAGTGATTTCAGGCGGTCGTAAATGGCGGGAATATCTTCAAAAAACGCAAGGGCTTCTTCCACCGTCATCCGCAATACTTCATAAATATTTTTCTTCTTATATTTAATCTCTAACGTTTCTTTCTCAAAACGCTTGCCGTTGCACACATCGCAGGTAACATACACCGTCGGTAAAAAATGCATTTCCACAGCTATTTCGCCATTCCCCTGACACACTTCACAGCGGCCGCCCTTTACATTGAATGAAAAACGGTTTGCCCTCCATCCGCGCACGCGCGCCTCTTCCGTTGATGCAAACATATCGCGGATGAATGTGAACGCGCCGGTGTATGTCGCCGGGTTGGACCGCGGCGTGCGCCCTATTGGCGACTGGTCTATTAAAATTGCGCGCGAAAGATATTCGCTTCCTGAAAAAGACGCACAATTATAGATGTCATTGCTTCTATAACGCTTCTCAAAACGCGCCTGCAAATTCTTGTGCAAAATCTCATACATAAATGAAGACTTCCCAGACCCAGAAACGCCCGTTATCGTTACGAGCCTCCCAAGCGGTACGTCCACATCCATATTTTTAATATTGAAAATATGCCCATTATGAACCTTGAGCGCGCCCTTGTCTCCCGTACGCCGTTCGCTCGGAATCTCAACGCGCCTTTCCCTGCGCAAATATTTCATCGTGAGCGAGCTTGATGCATCTTTTTTTGCGGTGAGTAATTTATTCAGGTCGTCCGCAACGACGATATGCCCGCCATGCTCGCCCGCGCCCGGCCCGATATCTACGATATAGTCGGATGCAAAAATGGTTTCTTCGTCGTGCTCCACAATGATGATTGTATTACCTATGTCGCGAAGTTCTTGCAGGGTTTTGATAAGCCGCGCGTTGTCGCGCTGATGCAAACCGATTGTCGGCTCGTCCAACACATATAGCGCCCCCACAAGCCGCGAGCCGAGCTGAGAAGCAAGCCGAATGCGCTGCGCTTCACCGCCGGAGAGCGTATGCGCGCGCCGGTTAAGTGTGAGATAATCAAGACCCACGTCCAGCATAAAATGAAGCCGCGCCTCAATTTCCCGCATCACAACTTTTGAAATATCGGTATCGCGCTTGGAAAGCTTGATGTCAGCAAAAAATTCAGCCGCGTCTGCGATTGACATTGCGGTGATCTCCACGATGTTCTTCCCGCCAATGCTTACCATAAGCGCCTCCTTCCGCAATCGCGCGCCCTTGCACGACTCGCACGGCTCATCACCGAAAAAATGTTTCGTTCCCAAGCCATTGCACGCGACGCACGCGCCATAAGGCGAGTTGAATGAAAAAAGGCGCGGTTCAATTTCAGGATAAGAAAAACCATCCTCGGGACACGCGAATTTTGAGGATAAAAGCGTTTCTTCTCCGTCAACGACAACCGCAACAAGCCCGTCCGACTCGTGCAACGCGCGCTCCAATGATTCCGAAAGACGCTCGCGTGCGGTTTTTTCATTACTTTTGAAATCTAAAATATCTATTTCGTCAACAAACACATCAATATTGTGTTTTTTTGTCTTGGATAGAACGATCTGTTCACGCAGATTTTTGAGTTCGCCGTCAACGCGCACTTTCTGATACCCTTTGCCCAAAAAATCGTACAGGAGTTGGTAATATTCTCCTTTACGCCCGCGCACAACAGGCGCAAAAAGAGTCACCTTCACAGACGGATATGGCACGCCCGATACTTCCTTTGATTTCACTCCAGCGCTTATTCGCTTTATTTTTCCCAAAATAAAAGAAAGAATCTCCTCGTTGGAAAGTTTTTGTATTTCCCGCCCGCACAAAAGGCAGTGCGGTTTGCCGATGCGCGCGTAAAGAACGCGGAGGTAATCATATATCTCGGTAATGGTCGCAACCGTGGAACGCGGGTTGTTGGAACGACTTTTCTGGTCAATGGAAATAGCCGGTGAAAGCCCGACGATTTCGTCCACATCCGGCTTTTGCATCTGGCGCAAAAATTGCCGCGCGTATGCCGAGAGCGATTCCACATAACGCCGCTGGCCTTCCGCAAAAATCGTATCAAATGCGAGCGAAGATTTCCCCGAACCGGAAAGTCCCGTGAATACAATCATTTTGTTGCGCGGCATAGAAACCGTGATGTTTTTAAGGTTATGCGTTCGCGCGCCGCGCACAATGATATGATCGGTTGTATTTTTATGTTGCTCTTTTATATTTTCTGCCATATATGCCTAAACGCCCCGCCAATCATCGGTGGGGTGTATGTCATTGAATAGTATCATCACTTCGCAATTACACAAGGAAAGCTATGTATCGCCAACAAAAACAACCCACCATCTCCCGAGGCGGGTTGTGCATCTTAGTGACTTATGCGGCATATGGCGATCTCGCCGTCGGCGTCTTCCTTAATCGTAATGCCGCACTCGCGCAAATGCGCCGCCGCTTCGCCGCGCTGCTCGCTGTTCATTGGCAGTTTGAAAAAACTGCTCACCCAATATCGTAACATTTCTTGCGCTTGGGCCAATTCATCATCTGTTACTGTGCCTGTTTGCTCAATGTCGCGCAAGAGAAGCGCAAGATAGGATAAAAGAGCAACCAGATTAAGAGAGTCTTCCTTCTCAAGTATACAAAATGATGGCTCATCCACGACGCACCCCCATGTTGGTAGTTGTCTTTGTATAGCATATCGCGTAACAATTTTATTGCAAATCGCCGCGCAATGCCGCTATTTCATCCCGAAGTATTGCCGCCGACTCAAAATCAAGAATCTTCACGGCGCCGTTCATCTGCTTTTCCTTTATGCGAATCATCTTTTCAAGCTGCGCGGGATGCTTTGCAAATATCGCACGATCAAGCGCCACATTCGCGCTCACGGCTTTTTTATGCTCCGTATCAAGATGTTCCATTATGTCATGTATCTTTTTGATGATGGTCTTCGGAGTGATACCGTGCTTTTTATTGTGCGCTTCTTGTAATACGCGGCGGCGAATCGTTTCGCCTATCGCGCGTTCCATTGACCCCGTCATATTGTCGGCGTAAAGAATCACGCGCCCCGCGGCATTGCGCGCCGCACGCCCGATTGTTTGAATGAGCGCGGTTTCACTCCGCAAAAATCCCTCTTTGTCAGCATCCAAAATGCCGATGAGCGTTACTTCCGGCAAGTCTAGTCCTTCGCGCAAAAGGTTCACGCCAACAATGCAATCAAAATCACCGCGCCGAAATGCGGTCAAAATCTGCACGCGCTCAATGGTTTTTATATCGCTATGCAAGTATTCCGCTTTTATTTTTTTCTCTTTCAGATACACGCTCAAGTCCTCCGCCATCTTTTTAGTCAACGTCGTCGCGATGACGCGATGCCCCGTCTTTATTTCTTTTTCCGCCTCCGCGATAAAATCCTTAATTTGTCCGCCATATTTCCCTCTCTCCACTATCGGACGCACTTCCACAAGCGGATCCAAAAGTCCGGTAGGACGAATCACCTGTTCTGCAATCTGCTTGCTCGTTTCTTTCTCGTATTTGCTCGGCGTTGCAGATGTGAAAATCACTTGCCCGATGCGCGATTCAAATTCATGAAATTTGAGCGGACGATTGTCCAGTGCGGAGGGCAAGCGAAATCCATATTCCACCAAATTGCGCTTACGCGATGCATCACCTTCATACATCCCGCCAATCTGCGGTACTGTCACATGCGATTCATCTATGATAGTGAGGAAGTCGGGACTGCCGTCTTTCTTGTGCGGAAAATATGAGAGAAGCGTCTCGGGCGGTTCCCCATCTTTTTTACCGGAAAGATGCCGGGAATAATTCTCAATGCCGTTGCAATAGCCGACCTCTTTAATGAGCGCGAGGTCATGATTGGTACGCCGTCGCAAACGTTCAGCGTCCAATTCTTTCCCCTGACCCTCCAGCACCGTCACGCGCTCCTTCAATTCTTGTTTAATAGCTTTTATGGCGCGCTCTTTTTTGTCTTTGTCTGTGATGAAATGTTTTGCCGGAAAAAGAAAAATAGCCTGCTCTTCGGCCAAAATGCTCTGCGACACGGGGTCTATTTTCCTGATTGCCGCGATCCGGCCCGCGTCCAACTCAACGCGAAACACCACGCGCTCGGAGACAGGCATTATTTCCACGACGTTGCCGATACTGCGAAATGTTCCAGGCGTGAGATCCGCCGGTGTGCGCTCAAAAAATATCGCGACAAGTTTTCGTAAAAGTGTCGCCCTGTCGGCGCTATCGCCAACCGCAAGTTTCAAATTCTCCCGTTCATATTCTTCCGGACTCCCCAAACCGTAAATGCACGACACGGATGCAACGATGATCACATCCTTGCGCGTCAAAAGCGCCTGCGTGGAGGCGTGACGCAAACGGTCAATCTCTTCGTTGATCTGCGCGTCCTTCTCAATATATGTGTCCGACACGGGAAGATACGCTTCCGGCTGATAAAAGTCGTAATAAGAAACGAAATAATGCACCGCGTTTTCAGGAAAAAATTCGCGATACTCCTGTGCCAGCTGCGCGGCAAGTGTTTTGTTGTGCGCGATCACCAAAGTCGGTTTTTGCACGGCTTGAATGACATTCGCCATCGTAAATGTCTTTCCCGACCCGGTCACGCCCAAAAGCGTCTGGCGAGTCATCCCCCTTTCCAGTCCCTCTATGAGCTTCTTAATCGCCAGCGGTTGGTCTCCCGCGGGTTTGTATTCTGACTTAAGGTTAAACTTTTGCATCGTTTATGTGCTTATACCGCGATAAAAATTCCTCCTTGAATCGTGCGAATTGTCCATCCAGAATTGAGTGCCTAATATTTTTTACGAGATGGACAATGAAGTAGAGGTTGTGAATGGACGCGAGCGTTGCCGCGAACATTTCTTTTGAACGAAAGAGGTGCGCGACATACGCGCGCGTATAATTTACACAAGCGTAGCATTCGCATTCCGCGTCTATCGGAGCAAGGTCATTCTTGAATTGAGCGTTGAAAATATTGATGCGGCCGTTTTTTGTGTGAAGTGTGCCGTTTCGCGCCATACGAGTTGGCGCCACGCAATCAAAGAGATCACAGCCGTTTTCCACGCCGCCGAAGAGGTCTTCCGGCTCTCCGATGCCAAGCAAATGCCGCGGTTTTTCTTCTGGCAATATCTCGTTCACCCACCGCACGGTCGTGTACATATCCTCTTTGTCAAACGACCCGCCGATGCCGAAGCCGTCAAAATCCATCCCGCCGATAATTCTCGCCGACTCTTTGCGCAGATCTTCATAGCGCCCGCCCTGCACAATACCGAAGAGCGCGGAAGACGCGGATGCGTGCAGATCCAGTTCCTTATGCTTCGCGAGCGAGCGAATGGCCCATCGGTGCGTGCGCTCCATCGCCTCCTTCTGATACTCATAAGAAGCGTGCGGAGATGTACATTCATCAAAAGCGAATATCATATCCGCACCGATGTTGTGCTGAATCTCAATGGATCGTTCCGGTGTGAAGAAGTGCTCGCTCCCGTCTTTATACGATTTGAACGCGACGCCGTCCTCTGTGATTTTAGCAAGCCTTCCCATTTTCTCTTTTTCTTCCGGTTCATTTGTTATTTCAGTCTTTTGCAAAACACTAGAATGTCCGTTTTTATTTATAAAACCGATACCGGTATTGATCGGGTCGTCAGAAATCTTGCTGATCTTTTGGCCAAATGCCGCGCCCAGAGAAAATGCCTGAAAACCGCCGGAGTCTGTCATCGCCGGTCCGTCCCAATTCATAAATTTATTCAAGCCGCCAGCATCACGCACAATTTCATCTCCAGGCTCCAAATACAAGTGATATGTGTTGGCAAGCACAACCTCCGCGCCCAAATCTTTCACCTGTTCCGGCGAAAGAGCTTTCACAGTCGCTTTCGTGCCAACTGTCACAAAGGCCGGCGTTTGTATAGCACCGTGCGAAGTTTGCAATGTCCCCGCTCGTCCAAGCCCATTCTTCAGTTTTTCTTCAATGGAAAATGAAAACATTTCCTATTTATACACGAATTCGCCTTAAAATGAAACCCGCTCTGAAAAATTTAGGCAAAAAAAAATACTTCGGTTAGCCGAAGTATTTTTTGCCTGGATAATATTAAAACAAACCCTGAATAAGTGAGGCATTCAGCGCGAGAACAAATCCAAGTGAAAAGAAAATCGCTCCCACAAAACATTTTGACCTAAATGGGTTCTCTTTCAAATCCACGGAGCAAGTGTCGCATTGTCGGGCAAGCACGAGAGCGAATTGGTACCATGCGTAGATTGTCCCAAGTGCAAGTACGACATTTAATGCCCACAGTGTCGTATTGAGTTCAAACATAAAAATAAAAAAATCTGTTTACAACTTATAATCTTATAATTATACCCCTTTCTGCTTCGCATATGCAAGCGCGCCGTACAAACCGCCCACATCACCGAGTTCCGCTTTTTTGATTGCCGGCAATTCCGGAAATATACCGCCTAGTTCTTTAAGGTATGCCTCCATACGCGTAAGCGAAATTGCAGGGTTACCAACAATCATTGACCCGCCAAGCACGATGCAATCGGGCGACCAATGCATAATGATGTTGTTGATGCCATACGCGAGAAATCGCGGCAATTCATCGTTCCATAAGTGCGCGACATCAATATCCTTCGGCTGTCTGCCAAAACGCTTTGCCACGGCGCTACCGGATACATAACTTTCCAAATCGTTGCCCTCACATTCCGGACAAAGTGAATTGTCGGGGTCAATAATCTGATGCCCAGGCTCAAAACCATGCGCTGAATCGTCAATGCGTCCGCGAATAATCCGCGCACCGCCAACGCCGGTACTCACGGTGAGATACGCAACGATGTCAAATCCCCTCCCCGCTCCCACAACGGCTTCCCCGAGCCCGACAAGCGCTGAGTCATTCTCAACGTACGCAGGCGCCTTGCATATTTCGCCTATCCGCGCCGTAAGCGGCCTGCCAACCCACTTCGTCAGATGTGGTGCTGCGAGAAGAACTCCGTCATTTCTATCAAACGGCCCCGGTACGCCGCCAGCGACTGCTTTTATGGCTTCCGCATTATGCGCAATTAATCCCGCAACTGTCTTTTCAAAAACTGTCATCCCTTCTTCAAAATCCTTCGGTGTAGACACAATGACCGGCGTATCAAACGAAACACCATCACGCGAAAGCGCAATCCGCATTTTTGTTCCGCCAATGTCAAAAAGTATGTACATATATCAGCGTGTTGTCGGAAATCCAGCTTGCTTCCACGCAACGATTCCGCCTTGGAGGTCTATGACATTTTTGATTCCGTTACTCGTGAGCAAATCGTATGTGCGCTTGCTGCGTCCTCCGCCTTGGCAAAAAATATAAATTTGTTCGTATTGCGAAAATATTCCTATCCGCGATTCAATCTCATTAAGCGGTATGTTAACGGCGGTCGGGATGCTCTCACCGGCAAACTCATCGCGTGTTCGCACGTCCACAATGATAATGTCAGAACCGCTATTTCTTATTGCATCATTGAACTCCATTGCTGTGATTGTACTATGCTCTGATGACATAACGAATCAAACGGCAAAATTACAAACCTCCCAAGGCAGTCGTGTATGTATTGATAAATGCCGGAACAACAAACACCATCACCACAAGAGGCAATACGAGCACGATAATCGTGATAATAAGTGTCCACAGGAAATACTTGCGTGTTTTTTCTACAGACACATATATCGCATTCAGTTTTTCATCTTGCTCGGCAAATTTTTTTATTATTTCTGGCTGGTCCATCTGAGTATTATAACAATTCCTAAAATAATATGAAAGAAAATCTATTGCCAAGGATGTCCCGCTGAATGATGCTACCGCCTCCGTGTGGCCATTATGACGACACGAATGAAAATGTAGACAAGAAACGCAACAAAAAGGTAGAAAAATATCGCGTGACGAAATATAAATGCGAGTGTTGCGAATGTGAAAAATTTTACGTATGAAAATGGGGTGTGAACGGAGAATGATTCATTTTGAACTGCTTGCGTCTCTTCTTCAGTATTTGACCTTGTGGACATCCACGGAATAATGTTTGCAATCTTTGAAAATATTGACGAGATGAACGTGCTGGCACGCTCAAAAAACCCTTGTGACGCTTTTTGTTCAGCAATCTCCTTCGCGCGGGATGTCGTCGCTGTAATATTAAATTCTTCCGACCCTTTCGCGGTAGTTCCAATTCGCGCCATATCCTCTCTGGAACGAATGTCCGCAATCTCCTTTCTTGCCTCCTCAGTCTTTCCATCAAGAATACGACTTCCTTTTTCACGTATTGATTCTGTGAATGACGAGAGCACGCTTCCCGTATTTACAGCTTTTTCTGTTACGATATCAGCGGCCTTGTCGGCCGATGAGAGTGTCACGTACGAAACCGTGTCGTCCACTGCGCTTTTGGGAGATATATCTTTCACAAGCGGATTTGTTCCTGAGCGAATTTCATCTTTATCAGAAACACCGTCGTTATCGTCGTCATCATCTGCCTTGTTCCCAGCGCCGTCTTTGTCGGTATCTGTGTCAACCGCCACGTCAACGGCGGTTGTTAACATCTGCGATAAATCTACCGATTCTTCCGCTCCACCAACGACGGTCATTCGAGCACCTGTAATACGCGCGGAAATGCGATAATCACCCTCTATCGCCTTCCAATCAATCCAGATATCCTGCGAACGTCCTCCGCGAGCAAGCGAAAATTCTTGCGCCCCAATAAGCGCATCTTTATTCAAAAATTCAACTGTTCCGCGAATGTCAGCTTCGGAACCGTTATAAACAATCGTATACACACGCACTGTTTCCCCTGCAAAAAAAGTATCGCGTGAAAACCAAAGCGGAGAAGGAATGAATCCGGCATTTGAAATCGCCGATGCAAACGCAAAAAGCGGCGCAAAAAACGAAAGAAAAAATATTATACGAAATCGCATACTCCTATTATATCCTGAAATGCTGGCATTGAAACAACGCAGCATCATACCTCAACGACAGAAATCTCATTTCAATGAATTCCAAAATTCAGCAAAATATAACCTTCACGCGCGCCACTTCGTATGGCTCACGAGAGTAGTTTATTTGCACTCCCACTTTTTTGAAAGCTGAATGTATCTTTTTCGCCAACCGCACCGCAAGTTCATTTTCGGTGGTGACGATACGGTATCCATTTTTATTCTTTTTGATCTCAATGACGCGATCCTGCGGATCGCGCGTTTCCGCGCGCGCACCAAAATTTACAATAAGATTTATCAATTCCGCCTCATACGCCGCGGGAATATTCTCTATTGTCACTTCGCCCTCATATGAACCGTTCTTCTTCATTGTACAGGCCGGGCACAACACAAAATGCACTCCTTTTTTACGCGCGAGAATTATCTGCCGTGAGAGCTGTACGCCGGGACGATGCCATTCTTTTGTGAAAAGCACATTATGGCACTCCTTGCACACCACGAGATGGTGTTCGGCTTTCCCGTATTGATTATGCGCCGCCTCGCCCTTTCGCTGGGGTTTGAACACAAGACTGCGAGCAGTTTGTTTTTTATAAAATTGTGCCATAGAAACGCGTAGGCGGCCGTTTTAATTATTCAGCGGCGCCGTATGTATAAATCCTATACTCGGCGCGCAAAAAAGCAAGTATCGCCAAACACGCGCAAATTCTTCGCACTGGAGCTTTTTCACCGTTTCCTTCGCATTTCTTTTTCGCGCGTGCGCACCTCACTCTCACTCATTCCAAAATAGTGCGCGATCTCGTGCCATACGGTGTCACGCACTTCTTCGCGAATGCGCGCGGAGTCGCCTCTTGCAGCCTCCTCTATCGGATGTTGATACAATGTAATTGTATCCGGCAGGGTCATTCCTATGCCATACCCTTCACCGCGCTCGGTTGCGGGAACGCCGCGGTAAAGCCCAAGGAGGGTCTCGCCTTTGGCGAGACCCTCCTCTTTGCGCACTTCCGCTGACGGCTCATCCTCCACCAAAATCGCGACATTTTTAATTTTATCCAAAAATTTTTGAGGAATACCCGCCATCCCCTCCTTCACCAGCAATTCAAATTGTTCACGAGAAAGCATATAATTTTTTCGCAATATGCTTATACTCTTTCCTGCTCTTTGTACGACTGACGCACAAAAAGCATAATAGCAATGGCAAAGGCAAGCATTGAAAATCCAACCAACGGAAATGTTATATAGCCGAATTCAAAAATAATCCGCTTTGCGCAATCACCCGCCGCGGCAGCTGCGGGACACGGAACCAATTCAGGTCCTCCCATCTGCAAATAATGCTGATACAAGCCGACAATGGCGCCAAAAAAGGAAAGTGCAATACTATAATCGGCAATCCTACTCTCTTTCTTCCAAAGCGCGACGGCAAACAAAATAACCTGCGGATAAACAAACACGCGCTGTACCCAGCAAAGACCGCATGGTGTGAATCCTAGCACCTCCGAATAATACAAACTCATTGCTGTCGCGAAAGAGAAAAGCAAAAAAGCAATATGGAGCCCCCATCGTCCGATACCACGCGCGATAATTCCGCAAAACGGCACCTTCTGACGAAGAAAAAACACCGCAAGAAGCAAGAATGTTCCAGCCTGCACAATAAGCGCGCCGAGCGCGACAAAAAAATTCAATTGTTCAACGAATGGCGTCATATGGTTACCGTTGTACTATTTATTTCACGTCTTGGCTTGGTAAAACACACCCTGTTTTTGCCGCAAGTTCCGCCAAACTTACTTCGCCTGTTTGCACGCTGGTGTCTGGAAATACCCATGTGGGATAATTTGTAACGCCTTTGTCCTTGCACTCCTCAGTTTGCCCTTTCGCGTCAGGTGTTGAACACTCAATGTACGGAAGAAGCTTTTCCGCAGAACCGAACATTTTCTTTTGATTCTGGCAATGCGGACACCAAAAAGCCCCGTAAAAAATAGTCCCCGTATCATTGATGCATTGCGCAAACGGATCAAGCGGATTTGGCTTCGACGGCTTTGTGTAGGCATAATATCCCAACACGCCCAAAACCAAAATTACAACTACCGCGGAAATAATATATGTATTTTTATTCATATTGATACAAGTATATCAAAAGGAAATAACTCCGGCAATTTTGCATATTTTACTGACGACCGTTAGTAAATGTCAAAATCTTCTTTGTTATTATTCAAGGAAGTAAGTTATTCCAACTTTTTTATCATCGCGCGCGTGATGGGGCCGTAGTAACCAGTCGCGGGCTTTATGCTGTTTGCCACCTGAAATTTAATAAGTGCTTTTTGCGTAGCGGTTCCGAAAATGTTCGTTTCTTTGCCGGGCGCGCCGGGTCCGATTGCCGAAACTGCAAACCCGCTCGTGTTTAGAAATTTCTGGAGAATACGTACGTCTTCATTGATAACACCAAAATACAGATTGCGTGTCGGTGCGGATATCGCCACTTTAACCGTCGTACCCGATGCCGGTGTTTTTACCGCGCGCGGAGGATCACTCGCCGCACCTGCGACACTTCCTGAATTCCCCATCGCCACACTTTTGCCTTTATACGCCAAAAGCGTATTCCAAATACCGATGTCTTGCCCGCCATCAATTTTAAATATTGCTATACCGCGCAAGCCTAGTTTTTCCGCGAGTTCCGCCTTTTGTCGGATCGCCTCCGCGTCGCTCCAAGACATCACGCGCGTGGCATTCGGGAGAGGAATTGCCGGGTCAAGCGATTGCGCAGCCGGATACACGAGCATCAATTCTCCGGCCGAATTGCGCACGGGAGATAAGCCAAGTTTTTTCGCCGTTTCATCCACATACCCGGGATTGAAAGACCACAAGCTGGAATACTGCATCTTCCCGCTTCCATCATTTGCCGGAAACATATCATATTCATAACCATATGTTGGCACGCCGATGACAATTTTATTTCTATCAATCTCCTCTGCCGCCAAAAGCACGACCTTTTCCACCCACGCCTTGTCCGCAATGGGAATATAAGGAACAGCGTTCGAGCCGTTCAATTTTAGGTCAATGCGCCCTTGGTCATATGCCATTATACGCACACGGTCGCAATATTTATTTATCTCTGCAAAATCATTCGCGTATTCAATATCTTTTGGAATTGACTCGAGCGACGAATAGCGCGCATCAAGAGGCGTGCGCGCCTCAATGGTGCACATTAACCATTTATCGTACTCCATTGCAGTGTAGAGCTCTTTGAGAAAAAGAGAGAAATATGGACGCGTGCGTGCGTGTTTGGACTCATAGTCAATATCTATACCGTCAAACTTTCGCGCGTACACTTCGTGCACGATCGCGCTTATGTGCGCCTTTCGTTTTTCCGGATCGCGGAGCACATCGTCTATCGCATCGGGATTCGCCCACATCACAGTTGGAATAAACTTGATTCCTTTTGCTTTTGCCTGCGCCGCCAAGTTCACCCATTGCGCATCTGAAAGTGATGATGCCTCGTTGAGCCCTCCGCTTTGTTTGATTGTATATACAAATGGATTCACCTCGGTGAATGTACCCAGATTCGGCAATATACTCTCTATCCCTTTTTCTGCGCGCCAATACGGAATCCATCCTGATATTTCAAACGGCTCACTCGCTGTCGCCGCAACATTAACATTCGGTAATGCCAAAAATGCCAAGCTGAGCAAACCGACGATTCTTTGAGTTCGTATGTTCATTTATATATTCTAACACCCCATTGATTAAAACTTTATCACGTAACTGTGGCTATAGCCACAGTTACGTGATAGAAATGTATACGCATGAATATGCGTATACGCATCGTATACCCACTGGTATAAGAAATCACGCAACACCAAAAATATACCCCCCCCCCAGCGGGGTCGTATAGGATGCGATAGTATTCTATCCGACCCCGTTGTGGGAATGTTGCGGAAACCAAAAATCAACTCCGTGTTCTCTTTTCAACGTCTCGTAATTGCTGACCTCCAACCACATAGCATTAACCTATGTTTGAGAGGTTAGCAAATCTAATACTTCGTCAATGCGAATTTGCGCGACGAATTCCGGTGCGTGTGAGACGAGAACCATAGCGCCTTCATACGCATCCAGCGCTTGCGCTATGACAGGCAGGTGGCGAAAGTTGATGTGATTTGTCGGCTCATCCAAGATGAGAAGTCCGGGTCTTTCCAATACGAGGCGCGCGAAGGCAACAAGCCCTTTTTGCCCTTCGGAAAGTTTGCCGATTTTCGTACCAATCACGTCTGGGCCGATGAGAAATCCGGCCGCGACACCGCGCATCTTTTCTTCTTCCTTTTTTTCCATTACTGCCATCAAAGATTCATACACCGTGTCTTCAAAATCAAGTGTTGAAAAATCTTGACGATAATAGCCGACCTTCACGCCAGCCATTATCTTCGCGCCTTCTGCCTCGCCATTCACCAATGATTCAAGCAAAGTGCTCTTGCCGATTCCATTCGGCCCAGTGAGAAGTACATGCTGATTTTTCCTAAGCGATATTTTTGCCGTATGCGTCTTTGGCTTGTGATTTTTTATCGTTGTAAACGAAGAAATTGCCAATATCTCACCTGACAAATTCTCCGGCGTTAAAATTTTGAACGGCCGTATCGTCTTGTCATCACGGCGCACTTCAACTTTATTTTCCTCCGCTTCCGCCGCACTTTCGCGCATACGTTTTGCAAGAATGCGCATACGCCCTCCTTTATTGGCGAAAAAATTCGCTTTGTCTTTCTTCTCCTGTATTTGCTTGTCCATTTGCGCGTTTTTTCTTTTTTCTTTTTCTATCTTAACGGCTATTTCTTCCAGCACGTCAAAATAATCGCCGACATACTGCTCCACCTTTCTCTTGAATATGTCCAAATAAAGTACGCCTTCTGTAAACGCATTGAGAAAATCCGCATCATGCGAAATCACAATGACGGTTTTGCAATAATTCACGAGAAATTCAGTGAGATGCTCAACGCCCGCCTTGTCCAGATTGTTTGTCGGCTCGTCTAAAAGCAGAATATCGGGATTTTGTATGAGCGCGGAGGCGAGAAGCAAGCGTGCCTGTTGACCGCCGGAAAATGAACGAACAATCCTATCGTGCACCTTGGTATGCCCTCTCAGATTCACCACTTCAAGAACATCGTCAATCTTTGGGTCAATATCATATATTTTATTTGAAAAACATTTTTCAAAAAACGCGCGTACAGTGATGTCCATTTCATCGCGCGGAATCACTTGCCGAGCGGTCGCTATGGTTGCTCCGTTCGCGATATGCACATTCCCATCTTCCGGAGTGGCAGTGCTCATAATAAGCGCAAACAGTGTGCTTTTCCCGGCGCCGTTTTGCCCCATCACCGTTATTTTTGTCCCCCTCCGCACGGAAAAATCCACCTCTTTCAAGATGGGGTGGTTGTGTCCATATTCAAACGACACTTTTTCAAACCGTAAAATAGTTTCGTCGTGCGCCATATTATTTTTTTACTTTTGTCTTGGTGGACGCGCCTGAATGCCTGATGCTCCACGCGTAGAGAGTAATAGCCATCCCCGCGGCAGCGTTCAATGATTCGCATTGCGGATGTATCGGAATGGAAAGCAAAATATCGCATATTTCACGCGTCTTTTCGCGTATGCCTTTCGCTTCGTTGCCAAGGATGAAAAGCGCGGGCGTGTCAAATGTTTCTTTCGGTAGTGGATTGGCTCCTCCGCCCTCAAGTCCGTACACCCAAAACCCACGCTCCTTCAAGTCGCGGATTGTGTAATTCACATTGCCAATCGCGACAAGCGGGACACGAAATACCATACCTGCGGAAACCTTGGCCACAGCGCCCGTTACCTGCGCTTGATTATGCTCCGGAATAAGCACGCCGGAGATGCCAAAAGCAACGGCGGAACGGATGACTGCGCCAACATTATGCGGGTCCTGCACTTCGTTTAAAAGTACGAGGGCCGTATCGGGATTTATTACGAGCTCATTGGCAAATGTGTCGTATGGAACCATTAACTCTTTCTGCGATACCACGCCGACAACACCTTGATGCGCCACATCGCCAAGTTCGCGCGGGGCATTGCCGGATCCAAGCGCGCCGACAGAAATACCGTGCTTTTGCGCAAGTTCGCGGAGTTTCGCGTCATCTGCCTGTGGAGCGAGAAATATCTTGGAGAGCACTTTTGGCCTATGCAAAAGCGCCTCCATAAGCGCGTGCTTGCCGTAAATGTATATCTTATCCTGCACCATACATCGCCCATCCTACCAGATTATCACACAAAACAAAAACAGTCCGATTGAGGACTGTTTTTGTTTTGTGTGATTTCGCGGGATTATTTCATCTTCTTTCCGGTACCCTTTGGCTTTTTCGCCTCGCGTTTTTGTTTGTCTCTTCCTTTCGCCATATATTTTTATTAATACCCTCCCCAATCAATCCGTTCCGCACAAGTCGTGAAAATCTCGGCTGCGACTTTGAGAAAATCTCTCAACATATCACAGATATGCTTCAATATTTTCTCTTCGTCTCGCTCGAAATTTTCACGACTTAACAGAAGATACTAATTGTGGATGGTATAAGATTGTTTTTCTTTTGTGAAAATATCGACCAACTTTACAACACAATTATACACCGTTCGCCGTACAAATAAAGAAAATATGTGGAGAAGTTTTGAAATGAGAATATACCTTAAGCTCCAAAAACCCGTTTTTGTGGTGAATAGCACTTAATCCATCAACATTCCGCGAGATAATTTTTATGACTATATAATACCATAAGCATTACCTCCCCTTATTTCTTTTTTATTTCCGACCGGAAGTAAATAGGAAATTTATATATGATGGGATACGAGGTATAGTAGTGTATTATAAGTACCTGTATTATAGGTACCCATCTGAAAATATCTGAAAATGGGTACACTTTCACATCGCCTGCCGGCGCAGGCAGGCTTGTTTTACGTCTCTAAAAAAGCCCGCGCACAAACAAAAAACCGCCGCGCATTTGCGCGGCGGTTTTTTGTTTAGTGAAACTTACGCGCGCATAACATTCTGCGCGGCAAGTCCCTTCTCACCCTGAACAACATCAAAGGTGACTGCATCGCCCTCTCTGAGTTCTTCAAAAGTAACGCCATTCAAGTCCTTTGAATGGAAGAATAGGTCCTTCGCCTCGCCTTCGCGAGAGATGAAACCAAATCCTCTGTCCGTAAGTGTCTTAATTGTTCCTTTCATAGTTTTATTTTATATTTTCTATTTTTTACTTCCAAACCCGACCCCGTTTTTAAGTCATTCAATACTACCACACTTTTTCAAATCCACCTACTAATGTTCACGAAACTACCTCCAGCGGCAAAAATATGCATATTTCGTCCCGCGCGCGAACCGTTGGAGGATAAAACACGACGAGGTGTAATGTATTTACAGTGAGGAGTGTTTTGTCTGAAACGGA
>CAYIHM010000003.1:13468-18213 GCA_964363265.1 uncultured Candidatus Saccharibacteria bacterium | reverse complement strand
CGGGCTTGTCTGGGACAGAAGCGGACTTGCTATGAATTATTGCCTTAAAACGCTCGGCGGCGTGATTGATTCTGGGTACCGTGGTGAAATTATGATAGGCATTATCAATTTGGGAGGAGCGGATTATGTCGTAGAAAAAGGGCACAAGGTCGCACAAATGCTTATCCAAAAAATAGAATCACCGGTACTTGAGGAAGTAGAGAAGCTCACTGATTCTGAGCGAGGCGCGGAAGCTTTTGGCAGTACGGGAAAGTAATGCATATAGTGCGAGACGATATAGCATTTGACGGATTGGCAGATTGGTAATTACGCACACCACTACCAAATCCACACTACAATAGTTAACTATTGTAGTGAAAAAGTATAGTATTATAATATATAGAGCGTGTAATACATATATACATATGGTTAATATTTCAAAAAGAAAACTGAAAGAAGAAATACTTATCGCTATTAGCAATAATCTGGCAAAATACATCGCGAACATCAGAAATAGAAAACAAGCAGAGGTATTCATCAGTTCATTTTTTACAAAATCAGAGCGGCTATTATTTGCAAAGAGATTTGCCGTGCTTGTTATGCTTGAGCGCGGGTACAGTTATTCTGAAGTGGAAGACACGTTGAAAGTGAGCAATGTGACGATTGCAAAAATTGAGAGAAAGCGGAAAAAGGGAGATTTTGGCTATTTAGCGGGTGTTGTGAAAAGGGCGTGCGTAAGTGTGAAAGAAAAACAAGAAGGAGATATTTGGGATTTGTTGGAGACGATTTTGCAGGCTGGAATGCCGCCAAGAGGCAGAGGTAGGTGGAAAAAAGTATATGAGCTTATTGATAGACCGTAGTATGCAAAGAATGCACACAAAGAATATAACAGCCTTTTTCGTTTCATCTGCCCCCCCATCACTACCATAGTTAACTATGGTAGTGATGGGGCGGGGCGGGGTATGATATAGTGGTTTAATATGCAGCGGCAAATATAATGATTTAATACGTGGATTGGCATAGTGATATCCGCATTACGGAGGAAACGGCATTACGTATGATAAAAAAAGAGATTGAAATAATTTTATATAAAGCACTTGCAAAACTTTCGCTTGATGCGGAGGGTGTGTTGGTGGAACATTCGGCGGGAGAAGGGCGCGGGGATTACGCGACGAGTGCGGCGATGGTGTGCGCAAAGACGTCCGGTATGCCGCCGCGCGAACTCGCTGAAAAAATAAAAAATATGATAGAGAGCCAAGGATGTCCGTTGATAGGAAAAATGGATATCGCCGGCCCGGGTTTTATTAATTTTTTTCTTGCGCGGCAGGCAATAGTTGACGAGGCACAGCGCGTGTTTGGCGAGATGCATTCAGGATACGAATTCAAGAAAGGCGAAAAGGTAAATATTGAATTCATTTCCGCAAACCCGACGGGCAGTCTGCACATAGGACACGGACGCGGCGCGTTTTATGGAGACATTCTCTCCAACGTGCTGGCGTATGCCGGCGCGGATGTTACGCGCGAATACTATATCAACGACTCGCGCGAGAGCAATCAGATAAAAGAGCTTGGAAAGACGGCGCTTGGGAAAGGAGAGCAATATAAAACGGAGAAATTGCTCGCGCTTCTTAAGGATGTGAATGTGAGCGGGATGGATGAATCTGAAGCCGGTTTTACCATTGCCGGGAAAGTACAGGAAGCAAACAGAGAGTTTATTGACGGGAAGCTCGGTATTCGTTTTGACGAGTGGTATTCGGAAGACGAGCGTTTGCGCAAAAGCGGCGCGAATGATGCCATGCTCGCGCGCGTGGAGGAATTTACGTATGAGAAAGATGGTGCGCTGTGGCTCAAGACGACGGAATATGGAGATGATGAGGACAGAGTACTTGTGCGAAGTAATGGCACGAAGGGATATTTTATTTCAGACATTGCATACCATCAAGACAAGTTCGCGAGGGGGTATGACGCGGTAATAGATATATGGGGAGCGGACCATCACGGGCATGTGAAGCGTATGCACGCGACAGGAAAGATGCTCGGCTGGCCACAGGAGCCAGCGGTACAGCCCATAATTTTTATCACGCAAATGGTGTCGCTTAAAGAAGGCGATGAAGTGAAGAAAATGAGCAAACGTGCCGGAAATGTGATCCTTCTGGAAGATTTGGTTGAAGAATTCGGCGTCGATGTGGTGCGCTGGTTTTTTTCGGACAAGGCGCTTGGTACGCATATGGAATTTGATACCGCACTCGCGGGCGAGCAGTCTGAAAAAAATCCTGTGTATTATGTGCAGTATGCTCACGCGCGCATAGCATCGGTGCTTGCTCGCACACGCGGCTTGAAAGCTGATGAGGCTTTCTCGCTTGTGGATGTTTTGATGGACCCGATGGCGCGCGCGCTGGCGCTTAAGGTGTTGCAATTCCCGGAAATCATAGAAGAAGTGAGCCGTGATTACCAAGTGCATAAACTTACAACATACGCGTATGAACTTGCGCGCGCATTTTCGCAGATGTATCGTGATGTGCGCGTGGTGAATGACGATACATACAACAAGGCGGCGGCAGATTTGATGGAAATAGCTCAACATACGCTTGCGGAAACGTTGCGCTTGCTTGGTATTAGCGCACCGGAAAAAATGTAGTATAATAATCACATAACATAAACGCGTATAAAATATGGAAGGATTGGATCTTAAATTTAATGAAGCGCCGGACGGGTTGGCGACGATGGCAACACCCGGAAACATTGAAGCGGCGGTGGAGTTTTTTAATAGATGGCGCACGTATGAGAATTTTGAAGTGCACATAATAGACGGAAATAATTATGCAAATGCCGTTGTGCTGTTGTCAACGGAGGAATTAGAAGAAGCATACAACGAGATAAAAGAAAAAGGAGGAGAAGTTATTATGCGAGCAGTGGAGCGCGAGGGAGTAGTTTGAATTGAACGAATGAACATAGCAATAAATAAAAGAAACGCGCCGCAAGCGGCGCGCGTTTTTGTTTTGCGTAATTCCATTTTTCTGGCCGTTAAGCCAACTTGGTATGGATAGTCTGTCCACCACACCAGGGTCGTATAAAATACTATAGTATCGTATACGACCCCGGCACAAAACAAATTGGGAGATGGAATATTTGATACTGACTGTACTGAAGCGTTGGAACGGGCATTTGATATGTTGTATTTTGATGCGGTACACCCAACTTTTTTTGTGGCGCGTAAAGTGATATTATGTTCATATTATGAAAGAAGATAACGGCAAGAAGTCGGAAAGGGGGCCTACAGCGAAGAAGGAAGAGGAGATACTGAAATTCTGGCAAGAAAATCATATTTTTGAAAAAACTCTGGAAAAGACAAAAGACGGAGAGCCGTTTGTATTTTACGACGGTCCGCCTTTCGCAACGGGCCTGCCGCATTACGGTCATCTCCTCGCTGGTATGATAAAAGACGCAATCCCTCGCTATCAAACGATGCGCGGAAGATTTGTGCGCCGGCAATGGGGGTGGGATTGCCACGGTCTGCCGATAGAAAACCTGATTGAAAAGTCCATCGGCCTCAACAGCAAGAAAGATATTGAAACTTACGGCATAGAGCGTTTTAATGAAGCGGCGCGTGAATCGGTGCTTCAATATGACAAAGAGTGGAAGGAACAGATTCCGCGCACTGGGCGGTTTGTGGATATGGAGCGTCCGTACAGCACTATGGATACTTCATACACCGAATCTATTTGGTGGGCGTGGAAAAAACTTTCCGAACAGGGGCTTGTGTATGAAGGATACAAACCGATGCACATCTGTCCAAGATGCGAAACGACACTTTCAAATTTTGAAGTCGCGCAAGGATACAAAGACATTACGGATATTTCCGTTACAGCCGCTTTTCCTATTATTGGAGAAAAAGACACATACATTTTGGCGTGGACGACGACACCATGGACGCTTCCCGGGAACGTCGCCCTCGCTGTGTCTCCAAAGATAGGGTATGGGATGTATAAAAGAGACGGGAAAAAATATATTGTCGCAGTGTCGCGCGCCGAAGCTGTTTTTGGCGGTGCGCCGTATGAACTTGAGCGCGAGATATCCGGAGAGGATCTTGTCGGCAAAAAATACGCTCCTCCGTTTGATGAATTTTATAATGATAAAAATATACAAAATCATACGCGCGGATGGGCGATCTATGGGGCGGATTTTGTAACTGATACGGATGGAACCGGTGTCGTGCATATCGCACCCGCGTTCGGCGCGGATGATATGGCGCTCTGGCGCGAGAAAGAACTTCCGTTTATCCAACACGTTGGTATGGATGGAGTGATTATGTCAATAAAACCGCTGGAAGGGATGCAGGCGAAGCCGAAAGACGACCCGCAGAAAACGGATGTTGAAGTTATAAAATTTCTCGCGCGCGAGGGCGTATTGTTTGCGAAAGAGAAAATTGTGCACTCATATCCGCATTGTTGGCGATGCGACACGCCGCTTTTGAATTACGCGGCGAGTTCGCTGTTCATCAAGGTTGCAGACATAAAAGGAAAACTCATTAAAGAAAATAAAAAAGTCGGGTGGGTTCCAGAGTATGTCGGGAGAGCGCGATTTGCGAATATGCTTGAAGACGCTCCGGATTGGGCTGTTTCCAGAGCGCGTTTTTGGGGCGCGCCGATTCCGATATGGAAATGCGATTCGTGCGACAAAAGGGAAGTCATCGGGTCAATTGAAGACCTCAAAGCGCGCGCGCGAACATCAGGAAACAAATATTTCGTGATGCGGCACGGACAAGC
>CAYIHM010000003.1:0-13368 GCA_964363265.1 uncultured Candidatus Saccharibacteria bacterium | reverse complement strand
ATTCCGGAAGTTTTTGATTGCTGGGTGGAATCCGGCTCAATGCCGTTTGCGCAATTTCATTACCCATTTGAGAACAAAAAATTGTTTGAGGAAAATTTCCCCGCTGATTTCATTGCGGAAGGCGTGGACCAGACACGCGGATGGTTTTACAGCTTGCTTGTTCTTGGTACTTGTCTTTTCGGTGAATCTCCGTACAAAAATGTCGTGGTGAACGGCACTATTCTTGCGGAGGATGGGCAGAAGATAAGCAAGCGTTTGAAAAATTATCCAGACCCTATGGAAATGGTGGGGAAATATGGCGCCGATGCGGTGCGCTATTATCTGCTTTCTTCGCCCGCGGTACGCGGGGAGGACCTTGCGTTTTCAGAGAAAGGCGTTGACGAGGTGCATAAAAAGATTGTACTGCGCTTGCAGAATGTCGTGTCGTTCTATGAGATTTACGCGGGGGACAGACAACCTGCAACCTACAACCCACAACAAGAATCCCGAAATGTGTTGGATTCTTGGATTTTGGCGCGATTGGATGAGCTTACGGCAGAAGTAACAAAAGCGATGGATGCATACGAACTGGATAAAGCGACTCGGCCATTTATGGATTTTGTTGACGATCTTTCCACGTGGTATATACGTAGTTCGCGTAATAGGTTCAAGTCGAGCGCAGAAATTGCGCCGTTGAATATATCTGCAGACGGCGATATGGACAAACAGTCAGCGCTGCAAACTACTCATTACATATTGTTCACACTTTCAAAATTGATGGCGCCATTTATGCCGTTTGCCGCGGAAGATATATATCAGAGAATTCAAAATGGAAATCTCAAAATTGAAAATTATAATGCAAAATCAAAAAATATAAAGTCAGTACACCTTGAAGATTGGACATCGGAGTTAAGGACGAAAGATAAAGGATTAAAGATTCTACAAGATATGGCGGAAGTGAGGAGGATTGTCTCTCTCGGGTTGGAGGCGCGCGCAAAAGCTGGCATAAAAGTACGCCAACCTCTCGCAATGTTTCGTATTGTCAATCAACAATCAACAATCAGCGACGAACAGCTCATTGAACTTATTAAAAATGAGGTGAATGTAAAAGAGGTGCTATTTGACGTGGGTGCAACCTCCGCAAATGAGGCGGAGCTTGATACTGTTATTACCGAAGAGCTTAAAAAAGAAGGGCAGATGCGTGAACTCGTGCGCGGTATCCAGGATTTGCGCAAAAAGGCAGAGCTCACGCCGAGTGACAGTATCGTGCTTACCATTTCAACGACACTGGAAGGTGAAGGGCTCGTCGGACTTTTTGAAGAACAGATAAAGAAGATAGTACTCGCGAAAGACGTAGTGTTTGCCGAAGAAACAGAAGGTGCGGAAATAAAAGTGGACGACATACTTTTCAGCGTGAGTATTGGAAAATAATTTTGAATTTATAATTTCCAATTTTTAAATAATTCTTTACTGAAGTAATTCTAAAATTGAGACATTGGAATATTATTTATAAATTAGACAAAAAGTAACGGCCGTTACTTTTTGTCTAAAACTGAAACTGGAAATTATAATATATAAGTAAGGGGGTAATTGGGAATTTCTTTTCTGATTTGTCGTTTCCAGCATTCCTAAAAGTTACAAGCTATAAGCTTTTTTATTATGTTTCACCACATCTACCAAACCGAAGCAATCGTTTTAGGAAGCCGTGTATCCGGGGAATCCAACAGATTATTTTTCCTTTTTACGAAAGAACTCGGCTTTATCGTTGCGATGGCGCAGGGCATACGCGAATTCAAGTCAAAACTGCGTTTTTCATTGCAGGACTTCGGCAGTACGCGTGTTTGTATGGTGCGTGGCAAAGAATTGTGGCGCATTACAAACGCGGAGCCGGTCAACGGCTATCATTCTATTTTTTCCAATCCGAAAAATGTTATTTTTCTTACCCGCATTTTTTTGCTTTTACGGCGGCTTTTGCACGGGGAAGAACGCAATGAGGAGCTTTTCCGCGCAGTGTCGGAGATGATGCATTTTCTGGAAGACGAAGAACTTTCCGGCAAGGAATTGCTTGCGCTTGAAATTGCGATGAACTTGAAAATATTACACCACTTGGGCTACGGCACGGACAGAGAGATGTATCGCGTATTTATTATGATGCCGCCGTCAAAAAGCGTACTGAATGAAATTGACGCGGTGAAGCCCCAAGCGCTTGCCGACATCAATGCGGCGTTGAAAGAAAGTCACCTGTAGCATTAAAACACGAGAATACGAAAGCACGAGAGCGCAATATTTTAACGTCCTGATGTTTGGCGTCCTCATACTCTGATACTTTTATGTTCCCGTGTTTTTAATCCGTTTCCTTGTGTTATAATGCTTGAATGAAAGGTGAGTCTCCAAAAAGCACCATAGATGAATTAAAAAAGAATCTTTACCGCCGGGATTTCAAAGACGAGAAACACTCGGTACGCGAAGAATTCTATTCTCGCGCCCCGTCTGTGCCGAAAGAGTGGCAGAATGTCGGGGCTGGGAATAAGCAGATGAAAGAAGAGACGCCAGTCACACCACATATGCTTAAAAAGGTTCTTGTAGGCGCTATTATTTTTTTTGCGGCGGCACTCGGCATCGCGGCGTATTTATTTTTCGGCGGCGGCAACATCGTGTCCTCTGAAAATGTGGGCATAAGCATACTTGGGCCCGTATCCATCGCCGGAGGTGAAGAGCTGTCTCTTCAAGTTTCCATTACGAACAAAAATCGCGCGCCGCTTCAGTACACAGACCTTGCAGTGGAGTATCCTGAAGGCACGCACGCGCCGGACGATATCGCGAAAGATTTGCCGAGGTATCGCACTTCGCTCGGTGTCATCAAGTCTGGCGAGACGGTGAATCATATCGTGCGCGCGGTACTTTTCGGCGAAGAGCATAGCGTCAAGCAGCTTAAGTTTTCGGTTGAGTATCGCGTTGAAGGGTCAAATGCGGTTTTTGTGAAAGAAGAAATGTATGATGTCACAATAAGTTCGGCTCCGATGAATCTTTCTATGGAAACATTGCAGGAAGTGAACACAAATCAGGAAATGACGCTCCGCGTGCAGGTGCATTCAAATGCAAATTTTCCTATTGATAATGTGCTTTTACGGCTTGAGTATCCATTCGGCTTTGAACCAAAGAGTGCTATTCCCGAAACGACGTACGGGAACAATATTTGGGACATAGGCACATTGAAGTCCGGTGAAAATGTTTCTTTTGAAGTGGTCGGCGTGATGCGCGCGCAGGATAATGAAAAAAGAATATTCAGCGCGCATACAGGCATTAAGTCCGCCACGAACGAGCGCGACATCGCAACGATTTACAGTTCATCGTTTGCCGAGGTTCTTGTGAAGAAGCCGTTCATCGGCGTGGTGCTTGCGCTTGATGGAAATACCAATGATGAAAATGTCGTATCACCCGGAGTGCCGGCGAAAGGAGAATTGATATGGACGAACAATCTCGCGACACAGATTACGGACGCGGTGATAGAAATGAAGATAGAAGGCGTAGCATTCAATAAAAATTCCATAACGGTTGACAGAGGATTTTATAATTCCAATACGAATACGATTATTTGGGACAAAACAAGTCTTGGCGAATTGGCAACGATAGAGCAGGGCGCAACGGGCAGAATGAATTTTAGTTTTACGCCGCGACCGCTTTTGTCCGGCAGTGATACTTCCATCAAGAACCCTGAAATACGAATTAGCGTGAGCGCGCGCGGTACGCGCGCATCTGATAGCGGAGCGGAAGTGATAAGTGAATCTTTGACGCGGACAGTGAAGGTAAATTCCAGTTTTCAGCTTTCATCGCGCGCGGTGCATTACACTGGACCGTTTGGGAATAGCGGTCCTATGCCGCCGCGCGTTGGCCAAAATACCACATACACCATTCTCTGGTCTATAACGAATTCCTCAAACGATGTTTCGCGCGCGAAAGTAACGGCCGTGCTTCCTTTATATGTGAAATGGACTGGCGTGTCGTCTTCTGGCGATGTTTCATTCAATTATGGAACGGGGGAAATCACTTGGAACATCGGCGGCGTGGATGCCGGCGTGGGTACAACGCGCCCCGCGCGCGAGGTTTCTTTCCAAGTCGCTCTTACGCCTTCCGTTAGTCAGGTCGGGCAAAGTCCGGCATTGATAAACTCCATCGTGCTCACAGGTACTGATAATTTCACAAACGCGGCCATTCGCGCCGAGCGCAATTCGCCGACGACGAATTTGAGCACAGACCCGTCCTTCAATGGCGCGCAGGCAAAGGTAATAGAATAGTTACCGCGAAGTACGGACTTATGCAAGGTGACTACGAAATATAAATTCGTACAAATTTGTAACTTGCGCCAGCCTATGTATTCTTCATATGTTAATTTTGAATTTTTATTTAGGAATTTCGAGTAAATTTTGAATTCTTTAATTCAGTACTTACATTTGGGATTCATTCAAAATTTAAAATTCATCATTCAAAATTGTACCCCATACCCATACTTCGTAGCGATATGGCATTGCCAGCATTGATTATTCGGTATAGAGTATCAAAATGACACGAGAGTCTGACAACTCAATGGAAAAGATAGTTGCGCTTTGCAAGAGGCGCGGTTTTGTATACCAGGGCTCCGAGATATACGGAGGTCTTGCCGGCACATGGGATTACGGGCATTTTGGTTTGGCGCTCAAAAAGAACATTGAAGACCTTTGGTGGAGACGGTTTGTTTTATCGCGCGACGATATGTATGGCATTGATTCCGCCATATTGATGAATTCAAAAGTGTGGGAAGCAAGCGGGCATATCGGCGGTTTTCACGACCCGCTGGTGGAGGACAAAAAGACCCACAAACGCTATCGCGCGGACCATCTTTTGGAAGACACGGGCATTGATACGGCTGGAATGAGCGTTGAGCAAATGGGCGCGCTCATAGCGGAGAAAAAAATAAAAAGTCCGGACGGCAACGAACTCACAGCACCACAGCAATTCAATATGATGTTTAAAACATCCGTTGGTTCCACGGAGGGCGGAGATATGCCAGTGTACTTGCGTCCCGAGACGGCGCAAGGAATGTTCGTGAATTTCAAAAACACCATTGATTCGTATCATCCGAAATTACCATTCGGCATCGCGCAGGTCGGCAAGTCCTTCCGCAACGAAATAGCCCCTCGTGATTTTATTTTCCGCGTGCGTGAGCTGGAAATAATGGAGTTTGAATATTTCCTCGCGGAGAAAGACTGGCAGGAGCTTTTTGAATATTGGCGCAAGGAGATGCGCGAATGGTTTGCATCACTTGGTTTCGCGGAGGAGGATATCAAAGAGGTGGAGATAGGAGATGGGGACCGCGCGCATTATTCCAAACGAACAATAGATTTTCATTTTCGCTATCCGCATAAATTTGACGAGATTGGCGGACTCGCGTATCGCACCGATTTTGACCTGAAAAATCATATTGAACACAGCGGTGTTGACCTTTCGTATCTTGACCCGACAACGAATAAAAAATTCGTACCTCACGTGCTTGAGCCGACGTTTGGTCTTGGCAGACATATTCTCGCTGTCATCGCGAAAGCATACACGGAAGATGAACTAGGAGGAGAAAAGAGGGTGGTTTTGAAATTTCCGCCGCATTTGGCGCCCGTGAAAGCGGCTGTATTTCCTCTTTTGAAAAATAAGGCGGAACTGGTGGAGAAAGCGCGCGGAGTGTATTCCGCGCTTAAGAAAGAAATTCCGCAAATAATGTGGGACGACAATGGCAATATAGGAAAGCGTTATCGCCGTCAGGATGAGATTGGCACGCCATTTTGCGTCACTATTGATTTTGACACACTCGCGGACGACACGGTGACCATACGCGACCGCGACACAGGTGTTCAGAAGCGCATCGCCATTAACGCGCTCCCAAAACATATTCGCGATTTCATTTCTTAGAGCCTGTTAACTCATCTCGCGGCACCCAGTCTGAGAATCATTATTTTTAGGCGAAAGATGAGTCGGAGTACGGAACATAATGAGTTATGTTGAGGACGAGACGAAGTTTTGCAGCCCAAAATAATGATTTTCAGACGGTGGGAAGATAGTGTATAGGCTCTTAGTACGCGGCTTTAATTAACAGCGCAGAACGAGAAACGTGAAAGTGTACTTACTTTCACGCGCGCGCCAAGGAACTAATAATATCGTATTCATTATTTATGGCTTAATGGTAAAAAGTGAGGGCTAAAGAAACTTTTTAGGTGCTAAAATTGATATTGTACGCATATATTACAAGCTACTTTAATCAAAAGTTACCTATGCTTTTAAAAAAACAGTAGATATTGCCCAAAATGCGGGGCGTCAGGCGCGCGAAAAGACGGACATCAGAGCGGTAGACAACGATACTGTTGCCCCGCATGCGGTCACAGATTCTAATACAAGAAACGCAACGAACAACTGCGCGCAGGCCTTAGAAAGAGTTAGAAACACCCAAAAAGCTTCTTTACTCCAAAAGTGATGCTTTTAAGTTTCTTTTTTCTAACTTTTCTTCCGTAACATTGATAAAACCATTTTCAATTTTCTTTTGTGCTTTTGCCCGGAATGGATGCCGATAGCCATCTTCACTTTTTTGAAACTACCGTCCAGCGAGTTGGTGGTATTCGGTATATGCAAGTCAGGATATTTCTCAAATGTAAACAAATATAGGAGATGATGTTTATATGCTTGCATACATTTTGTACTATAGTACAAAATGTATGCATAGTATGGCGTGGTATGTTATGATTAAACAATAAACATAAAGATGATGGGTATATGAAAAAATACGAGAAAGGAGAAATAGCGGAGATTGTCCTCAATACTCTTTTGGCTGTTGGCGTAATTACTGTTGCTGTTGTCGCGCCAAATGCGCTGCAGATATTTCAATATCTTGACCCAAAGAATTCCGATGAGCGCAGAAGGGTTAAGCAATCAATCAGGCATCTTGAGCGGCAGAAATTCATCAAGGGAACCCAAGACGGATATTTTGAGCTTACATCAAAAGGAAGATTGAAGGCGATGCGCCACCAGATAGAGACGACTAGGATTCCGCGACAGAAAAACTGGGGCGGTAAGTGGTGGATAATTATGTTTGATGTTCCCGAGGAGAAAAAAATGGCGCGCCGCGCCATAAATTACGCGCTCAAAAGAATAGGGTGCGTCCAATATCAGAAATCGGTATTCATTACTCCGTTTCCGTGCAGGAAAGAGATTGATTTCATCGGCGAATGTTTTGGCGTGCGCAAGCATATGAGATTGGTCACTGCTGATTATCTTGAAGAAGAGAATCGTTTTAAAAAGATATTCGGGTTATGAGTTGGCTATGAATTATTTTTGATTTTGATATTCTTTCCCTTGCATACATTTTGTACTATAGTACAAAATGTATGCAAGGTGAGGCAATGGCAAGAGAATGAGCAAGAGAATGGGCAATAGAAGGTGAGGCAATGGCAAGAGAATGAGCAAGAGAATGGGCAATAGAAAGGGCGGGGGCGGGCATTGTTGGTGATGTGAAATGTGCTATTATGATACCAATGAACAATAATACAACCATTCACATATCTTCCGGAACGATGTTTCGCGTGGTACTTATCGGGCTTTTGTTTGTCGCGCTGTATTTTCTGCGAGACCTTGCGTTGGTGCTTCTCGCTTCCGTTGTGATAGCTTCCGCTGTTGAGCCGGCTACCAGATGGTTTTCGCGATATAAAATTCCGCGCGTACTCGGCGTGCTTTTTGTGTATATCACGGTGGCAATCGTTCTCGGTGCTATTTTTTACCTTTTCATACCCGCACTTTTTGCAGAGACGGCAAATCTTGGCAATTTACTTGCCGATCGTATTGGCTCGCTTGACATAACCACGACGAGCAAAGAAGTGTTTACTGGTGCGGACGCGGGCACGCTGGTAAATGATTTATCAAAAGCTTTTCCATTGCAGGACGCGATAAAAGGTTTTGAAACATTTGCACGCTCCCTCTCCGGCAATGCATTTCACGCAATCAGCGTCGTGTTTGGCGGCGTTTTGAGTTTTTTACTCATCATTATTATTTCTTTTTATCTTGCGGTGCAGGAAGATGGTATTGTGAATTTTCTCCGCATCGTTACGCCGGAACGCCACGAAGATTACGTCATCAATTTGTGGCGCCGTTCTCAACAAAAAATAGGGAAGTGGGCTCAAGGACAGGTAATACTCGGACTCCTTATTGGTGTGCTTGTGTATTTGGGGCTCACCGTACTTGGCGTGAAATACGCACTTACGCTCGCGCTTCTCGCGGCAGTATTTGAGCTCATTCCAATCTTCGGGCCCATACTCGCGGCGGTGCCTGCTGTATTGTTTGGTTTTTCCGAAGGAGCGACGCTGGGTCTTATGGTCATCGGCTTTTATATAATCATCCAGCAATTTGAAAATCATCTTATCTATCCGCTCGTTGTGCGCAAGGTGGTGGGCGTTCCGCCTCTTTTGGTAATCATTTCTCTTATCATTGGCGCGGAACTCGCCGGCTTTTTGGGTATTCTTCTATCTGTTCCTATCGCGGCGGCACTTATGGAATACGCCGATGACGTGCAGAAGAAAAAAGGCGGAGGGGCGGTATGATGCGAATTACCAATGATATGCCAATAATGCGAATTGCGAATGAATACGGAAAACTCCAAGATCGTATTTCCTGAATTATCATATGCAATTACGGGCATCATTTTTGATGTACATAATAACCTGGGACGATATTGCAATGAAGAGCAATACGCGGATGCGATTGCGCGTATTCTCCAGGAGAAGGGCATGGTGTGTGAAAGAGAAAAAGTCCTCCCGCCATCTTTTGATGGTGAAGCAAAAGGAAGGAATATGGTTGATTTTTTTATTGAAAATAAAGTGGTTTTGGAGTTAAAGGCGAAGAGAATGCTTACCCGCGAAGATTATTATCAGGTGCGCAGATATCTTGGCGCATTAGATTTTAAGCTCGGATTACTGATAAATTTTAGGGATAAGTATGTTCGACCAAGGCGTATTCTTAATTCGGGTGTATCCTGATTACCCGACATTTATTCGCAATTTGTAGATTTGCATTATATTTGCATATTCGCATAACATTTTTATGAAATCCTTCTACCTCACCACCACGCTTCCGTATGTAAACGCGGACCCACATTTGGGTCACGCGCTTGAATTCGTGCACGCAGATATCATCGCGCGGTACAAGAGACTTTGCGAAGTAGGTGTGTTTTTGAATATCGGCACAGACGAGCACGGACAGAAGGTGTTGGAGAAGGCGATGGAGGCGGGTGAAGACCCGCAAGCATACACCGACCGATATTCAGGGCGCTTCAAAACATTTGCCGATGCGCTCAATATTTCTTACACGCATTTCACAAGGACGACAGATCCTGCGCACAAACGCGCGGCGCAAGAATTTTGGAAGCGCTGTGAAGCCGCCGGCGACATCTATAAAAAAGAGTATAAAGTAAAATATTGCGTGGGCTGCGAGCTGGAAAAAACTGATTCCGAGCTTGAAAACGGCCGCTGCCCGCTCCACCACAATAAAGAGCTTGAGACACGCGAGGAAGAGAATTATTTTTTCCGCTTTTCAAAATATCAAGACAAATTACTGGCGCTCTATAAAGAAAATCCATCGTTCGTTTTGCCTCCCGTGCGGATGAATGAGATACGTTCATTTGTTGAAGGAGGATTGCAGGATTTCAGTATTTCTCGTTTGAAAAGTAAAATGCCGTGGGGCGTGGAAGTGCCCGGCGATTCCAACCACATAATGTATGTGTGGTTTGACGCGCTTGTGAATTATATTTCTACAATCGGCTGGCTTGACGATATGGCGGAATTTGAAAAATGGTGGCCGGTGGTGCAGATGGCGGGGAAGGACAATCTTCGTCAGCAGGCGGCGATGTGGCAGGCGATGTTGTTTTCCGCCGGCATAGCGCCATCGCGGCAGGTCGTCATTCACGGCTTTATTTTGACAGCGGGGCATAAAATGAGTAAATCGCTTGGCAATGTGGTAGCCCCGATGGAAATCATCAGGGAATACGGTGTGGACGCGCTCCGGTATTACCTCGCGCGCGAGATTAGCACTTTTGAGGACGGAGATTTCACGATGGAACGATTTAAAGAGGCTTATAATTCCGGTCTTGCCAACGGCTTGGGCAATTTGACCGCGCGTATCCTCAAGATGGCAGAAAGCTATCTTGATGAGCCGGTTGCGGTAACAGAAAAATCACTCGCTGATTTTCCAGAATACACTGCACATATGAATGTTTTTGAGATTAGTAAGGCTATGGATATGATTTGGACAAAAATAGGGGAGGCAGACGCGCGTATCCAAAAAGAAGAGCCATTCAAACTTATAAAAGAAAAACCGGAAGTAGCACGCACAGTAGTTACAGAACTTGCGCGTGAACTGTATGATATCGCAATACTCCTGGAGCCTATCCTTCCGGAGACGGCGAAAGATATTAAGAAAAGTATCAGGGAAAATTCAAAACCCGAAACCTTGTTTGTCAGGGTGACAAACTAACACGCTCGTATTATTCGTACTAATTCGTAATTTGCGGCCATCTATGAAATATAAATTTGTAGACATTCACTCGCACATCCAATTCCCAGAGTTTGACGAAGGACGAGCGGAGATGATAGGCAAGATGAAAGAAGATGGAATTGCTGCGATCGTTGTCGGCGTGGATGCGAAGACGAGCGAGCAAGCCGTGCGCCTTGCGGAAAAAAATGAAAATCTTTTCGCGTCAGTCGGGCTTCACCCGAATGATGTTTTTTTGGAAGAGTTTGATGAGCATTTTTATCGCAAACTTCTTTCTCGCGAGAAAGTCGTCGCGGTGGGCGAGTGCGGGCTGGATTATTACAGAGGGTTTCAGAGTTTAAGGTTTAAAGTTCAAGAGCATCAAGCAACAAACAACCGAGAACCGAGAACCGGCAACGAAGAGGGAAGTCAATCTCGAAGTCAATCTTCCACAGCAGTTGGAAGTTTGACTTCTGCTCCCACAACGGGAAGTTTGACTTCTGCTTCTGCGGGAACTTTGGAGGAAATAAAACAAGAACAAAAAGAAATTTTTAGAAAGCATATTGATCTCGCGCTTGAATACGACAAGCCGTTGATGGTGCATTGCCGCCCAAGTGCCGGAACGATGGATGCGTACGAAGATGCAATAGAAATTTTTTCCGAATACAAAAGAAGTCAATCCCGAAGTCAATCTGGAAGTCAATCTCGAAGTCAATCTTCCACAGCAGTTGGAAGTTTGACTTCTGCTCCCACAACCGGAAGTTTGACTTCTGATCCTGCCGGAATGACTTCGGGGCTTCGCGGCAATATGCATTTCTTTGTCGGAGACTTCGCGACCGCGCAAAAATTTTTTGCTCTTGGATTTTCAGTGTCATTCACCGGCGTAATTACATTCGCAAACAGCTATGATGAAATTGTTGTCAAGAGTCCAGAGGACAAAATAATGGCGGAGACGGATTGCCCGTTTGTCGCACCCGTACCGCATCGCGGCAAGCGCAATGAACCGGCGTTCGTGAGGGAAGTGGTGAAGCGAATCGCGGAACTGCGCGGAGAGGATTTTGAAAAAATGCGTGAAACGCTATCTCGTAATGCCGAGATGTTCATCGGTTTGTTGTGAATCTCGGCTAACTTTTTCCGCACTCGTCTGTGAAACAAAAAATGCGCCTTTCGGCGCATTTTTTGTCCGTATGTCCGCACGAATTCGTGCTTCACAACCCACTCCCCAATTTGCAGATTAGTATGCATTCGTATGCCGGCATCGCGCTGTGACTTATCCACAGCCCCGCCATCATTTTTCCGAAAAAACAGTACTCTCTCCGTATAATGTATGCAATGCAGGACTATCTTGAATTCAACGGGAAAAGATTTGTGTCGTCCACGCGACTTTCCGAAAAATACGGCTATACAAACGACCATATCAGTCGCTTATGTCGCCAAGGAAAAGTTCCCGGGCAACTTGTGTCGCGCGCGTGGTTTGTTGACGAGGACGCGCTTGTCGTATATTTCAGCACACCGAAAGAAAGCGGAGCGCGAAGTCAATCAAGTCAATCTTCCGCACCAGTGGGAGGTTTGAGAAGTCAAACTTCAGGTAGAAGCAGAAGTCAAACTTCCAACTGCTGTGGAAGATTGACTTCGAGATTGACTTCCAGATTGGCTTCTAAGCGCACGCCGTATTTCCCGGCTGGGAATATCATTCGCGATGCCGTGCTCTTTGCCTCTATTTTTGTCGGCGTAGTTTCCGCGTACGGGTATTCACAGCCAGTGATGCGCGAGGCGATGACGGAGGAAATGTTGGCGCGTATCGTGGCGGTAGAAAAATTTGCACAGGTTGCGGAAGACAAAATCTACGCGCGAATGCCGATGGTGGAAAATATTGCGCAGAAAAACTTTTCAAATGTTGCGGCCGTGTCGGGTTCGTTTTCCGGACAGATTGTAAACACGGGGCGCGCAGTTGCTACGGATGTGTACATCACGCTACACGGCATTCCGGGCGGCGTAAAAACAAAAACAAAAAACACTATCTTGAGTTGGCTTGGGCTTGGAAGTCAATCTCCCACAAGAAGTCAAACTTCAGGAGATACCGGAAGATTGACTTCGGGTACAGGAGATACCGGAAGATTGACTTCAAGTTTAACTTCTGATTCCGCAAAAGTTATTGAACGAGTAGTGGAGCGCGTGATTGAAAAACCGGCGCCGTTTCTTGTGCAGTCTTCCGGTATCGGGAAAGATGAATTGGAAAAAAGATTGCAGGAAGTGGATAATGCGCTTCGTCAGGAAATTTACCGCGTGTCCGCGGGCACAAACGGCGCGCCGTATGTTCCGCAAGTTTCAAATTGGAGCCCGATTGCCGTTACACAAAAAATTGACCAGCTTTCCGGAGTTACGATTACCAACGCCACATTCTCCGGAACTGGCACATCATTCAATTTGACCGACGCAGACGTTCCCGACGGCATCACAGCGTCCAATTATCTTTTGCTTTCCGGCGGCACTTTGACAGGCGCGCTCACAGGCACATCGCTCACTCTTTCCGACGCGCTCAATGTGAGTGGCGCCGTCACATTTTATTCCGCGCCAAGCTTCCCGTCGTTTTCCGCGACATCAACAACCGCGACATCTACCATAGCGGGCGATGTTGCTGTTGATACAGACACTCTTTATGTAGATTCAATCAACAATCGTGTAGGCATCGGCACCACATCGCCGTACGCGAAACTTTCCGTCGTTGGCGAAATCGTCGGCGCGTACTTCACGGCCACCTCTTCAACCGCCTCGCAATTCCCATACGCCTCATCAACCGCGCTCACCGTCTCCGGCACCGCGAGCACCTCCAATCTCATCGCCTCGAACAATTTC
>CAYIHM010000002.1:17138-19723 GCA_964363265.1 uncultured Candidatus Saccharibacteria bacterium | reverse complement strand
TTGCCACCCTAGCTCAGTTGGTAGAGCAGCTCACTTGTAATGAGCAGGTCGTCGGTTCGAATCCGACGGGTGGCTCCAATGAATAACTGGCAACCGGCGACCCACAACACACGACAGGAAACACTCGCCTTATTGCACTGATGGTTTCGCACCTTCTTTAAGGTTTGAGTATGCTATTCTAATCATAAAAATTAGATAAAAATCAACGGCCGTTGATTTTTATCTAATTTTTTTTAACGACGTAGAGCGAGCGGTATGAAAGTGTACTCACTTTCATACCCGAGCCGAGGAGTTAATATTGTACCCGTTATATTAACGACGTAGAGCGAGCGGTATGTAAGCGAATTTCATATACGCACAAACTCAGAAAGCGAACACATGGAGCTTTCAAAAGACAGACTGAGCGAAGGCGCAGGAGTCGGGGTCGCACAAATTTTCAGCAGAAAATTATGTGTGACGGGCCGAAAGATTTTTCAGCAGAAACAGACTCGTGAGTTAATATTGTACACGTTATATATCTCGCTAGCTTGCACTGGGTAGTCCATTGGTGTACGGACGGCTTTTTTGAGTTGTGATTTGCTATATTTCCCTGTTGTAAAAATGGCTCAAATACGGTAATCTACGGATTATGGATGTTGCCGCAGATTATAAGAAAAACCCCTATTTTCATATAGGAAGAGCATCGGAATTAACCGGGAAAGATCGCATTTTGTATCGGACACTGGAAATATTGCCAGGGTTTTTGTCGTGGGCGACGCTGATTGGTATTGTTGCGGCGGCGGCATTTGTCCCCGTATACGCCGCCGTTTTTATTATCGCCTTTGATGTGTATTGGTTTTTTAAAACGATATATCTCTCCGCGCACTTGCGACAGAGCTGGAAGCGGATGAAACATAATATCGCCCTTGATTGGGAAGAACGTCTAAAAAATTTCAAGTACGATCACATTGTTCATCTTGTTATCCTTCCGTTTTACAACGAGGGCAGAGAGACCATAGAGACAGGGCTCCACGCTTTGATTGCCTCAAAAGGGGATATAAAAAAAATTGCAGTTGTTCTTGCGGCGGAAGAGCGTGCCGGTATGTCGGCGCAGGAAATAGCAGGAGCATTAAAAGAAGAGTATGGCGCAAAATTTGGACATTTTCTCATTACCACTCACCCGCGAGATGTCCCAGGGGAGATGGCTGGGAAGGGTTCCAATATCGCGTATGCCGCGGAAAGAGCGCGACAAGAAATATTAGACCCTTATCATATACCATACGAAAATGTACTGGTATCGGCTTTTGATATTGACACCGTCGTTTATCCGCAATATTTTTTATGTTTAGTATGGCATTTTTTGACAGCAGAAAAACCATACCGTTCTTCCTTCCAGCCTGTACCGCTTTATAATAATAATATTTGGGATGCACCGGCGCTTTCGCGCGTTGTGGCCGTCTCTGGCACGTTTTGGCAAATGATTCAGCAAGAACGCCCGGAGCGACTTTCCACATTTTCCTCACACTCCGTGAGTTTCAAGACGGTTCATGAAATCGGCTATTGGCAGAAGAATATGGTGTCTGAAGATTCGCGTATTTTTTGGAATGGGTATGTCGCTTACAATGCCGATTATATTACAGTGCCAATATCATATCCCGTTTCTTTGGACGCCAATCTTGCGCCGACATTTTTACAGACTATAAAAAATATTTATCGTCAGCAAAGACGCTGGACGTGGGGCGTTGAGAATATTCCTTACGTGCTTTTTGCTTTTATTAAAAACAAAGCTATACGAACCGGAGAAAAAATACGCGTTTCGTTTATTATGCTAGAAGGATTTTGGTCGCTTACGACAAATCCATTAATGATTTTTCTTCTAGGTTGGTTGCCGCTTATTCTTGGAGGACGGCATTTCAACGAGAGCATACTTTCTTACAACCTTCCCATAATCACACGCGACCTTATGCTTCTTGCGATGAGCGGGCTTGTTCTTTCGGCAATTATATCGCTCTCATTTCTTCCAGAACCGCCGAAAAGCAGTAAAAAACGGTATCGCAAGTCGTTTATGGTGCTTCAGTGGATATTTGTGCCAATCACGATGATATTTTTCGGTTCTATCCCGGGACTTGACGCGCAGACGCGCCTTATGTTTGGCAAATATATGGGATTTTGGGTTACGCCAAAGCATCGGCGTAACCCAAAATAGGAGGGAAACAGCGCAGTATAAGAAACCGTGGGTTTTTAAAGAGCGAGTATACGAGCGAGATTTTGTGGCCACGCCGAAGTTTCGCAAAAAATAATATTGTTTGATTGCCGTATTGTAATATTATTATTAAATTCGGGAACAATCCGGCAATATGGCAATTGAACAATAACAGACACTTACAGTATAATTCTACTTATTGCGTTATGAATGAACACAGCAAAACAAAAACAACAAATAAGGGCCACCTCCATCCTCTGACGCAAACGATCAATGACATCGTACGGATTTTCGGCGAGGTCGGATTTGAAGTTGCGGACGGGCCGGAAATAGAGAGCGAATATTATAATTTTGATGCGCTCAATGTTCCCAAAGATCATCCAGCGCGGGATATGCATGATAC
>CAYIHM010000002.1:0-17038 GCA_964363265.1 uncultured Candidatus Saccharibacteria bacterium | reverse complement strand
CAATTCTATCAGGTGGAGGGCCTTGCAGTCGGAGAGGATATTTCTATGGCAGATCTCAAGGGGACGCTGGAATATTTTTTCAAACGATTTTTTGGCGATGCAGTGCGCGTGCGATTTCGTCCGAGTTTCTTCCCGTTCGTTGAACCCGGCGCGGAAGTGGATATTTCGTGCTTCAAGTGCGGCGGCGCAGGGTGTGGCGTGTGCAAACATACCGGCTGGATAGAAATTCTCGGCGCCGGAATGGTGCATCCGAGCGTATTGCGCGGTGTCGGTATTGATCCGGCCCGGTATAGCGGCTTTGCGTTCGGCGGTGGAGTTGATCGTTTCGCGATGTTGAAATACGGCGTTGATGATATCCGACTTTTTTACAGCAAGGATTTGCGATTTATAAATCAGTTTTAGAAATGCAAACTTAAAAAATCAAAATGAAAAATGACAGTACAAAATATAAAAATAAGATGGAGCATGAAAAACAACGATTTTTTTTATTAAGTAATTTTTAATTGTCACTTTTCATTTTGAGGTTTACATTTTAAATTTATCTTATGATCATTTCTTATAAATGGCTCCAAACATATTTTGATGGGGAATTGTCGCCACCCGAGAAGATTGTGGAGGTTTTGACGTTCGGTATTTTTGAGGTGGAAGGAGTTGAGAAAAAAGAAGACGACACAATACTTGATATCAAGGTCCTGCCAGACCGCGCGCATGATTGCCTTTCGCATCGCGGTATTGCGCGCGTGCTTTCCGCCCTACTTGATATTCCTCTTCGCGCAGAACAATCAAGATCTTTGCCAGAAGAGAGGCCGACGACGCTTGCCGTTGATGTCACCGACCATCTCGCGTGCAGGAGATATGTCGGGCGCGTCCTCCGCGGAATCACGGTCGGGCCGTCGCCGGATTGGCTGCGAGAACGGCTGGAAGCGATAGGCCAGCGCTCCATCAACAATATCGTGGACGCGACGAATTATGTAATGTTTGATATCGGACAGCCGCTTCACGCGTTTGATAAAGATAAAATTGCAGGCGAAGGGATTGTCGTGCGTGCCGCGTTGGCGAGTGAGCGCATAATAACACTTGATGGGAAAGATGTGGCATTGCCGCAAGGAACACTTGTGATTTCCGATGGCGATGCTCCAGCTGGAGTGCCGCTCGCGATAGCCGGTGTAAAGGGCGGCAAAAGCGCGCAAGTGGACGAGCAAACTTCCTGCATCATATTGGAAGCGGCGAATTTTGACCCTGTGGCTGTGCGCAAGACATCGCGCGGCTTAAATATTCTTACGGATTCATCCAAACGTTTTGAAAATGAGCTTACACCGGAGATTGCACGCGAGGCGATGGATCGCGTTACGGCGCTTATCGTGGAAATTGCAGGAAACGGCAATACCGTCATTGAAGAGATAGTGGATGTCTACGCTAAACAATTGAAAGAACACACTATTACCCTTGGCGCTCTGGATGTAAATCGTCTGTTGGGAACGGATATGTCGGATACAGATATGGAAGCATTTTTCAACAGGCTTCGTTTTGCGTACACGAAAGAAAGCGACCCCGCAGTGTTTACCATCGCAGTTCCGGTGATGCGTTTGGATATGCGCGAGAAAGTCGATGTCGTGGAGGATATCGCGCATTTATTCGGCTATGCCAATATTCCGACAAACATTCCGAAAGATGCGAAAGCACAAGTGAGCAAAAAATTCTATTACGCGTCTTTTATACGGAACACGCTCGTTGAAGCAGGCTTTTCAGAAATATATAGTTATACATTTGCGCAGTCCGGAGAGATAGAACTCGCGAATCCTCCCGCTCCAGATAAAGAATTTCTGCGAATAAATTTGAGCGATGAGATTAAAACAAGCCTCGCGCACAATATTAGAAATGCGGAACTCCTAGGACTTGATGAGGTTAAGATATTTGAAATAGGCAATGTGTTTTCAAGCGCGTGGGAGCATACCTCACTTGCCATAGGCGTGGAGATGTCAGCGGCGGGGAAGAAGAAAGCAACTATTTTGGAAAACGCGATGCGAGATATTCTTGACCTATTATCACAGAAGCTCGGCGTTGAATTGGACGGAGCTGTCGGTAACGTATGGGAGACGGATTTGGATTTGCTCGTTAAAGAACTTCCTGAACCGCCAGATACATACGCGACGGTACTTTCCAAGGAATCCCACGCGACGGCTGTGTATAAAAAAATATCACCTTATCCGTTTATCACGCGCGACATTGCCGTGTGGGTGCCGAAGGAAGTTTCAAGTTTGGAAATTGAGAAGATGATAAGTGAGCAATCCGGGGAACTTCTTGCGAGAGACCCTAGATTATTTGATACGTTTGAAAAAGAAGGGCGTACTTCCTACGCATTTCGCCTCGTATTCCAATCGTATGATAGGACGCTAACTGACGAAGAGGCGAATGCGGTGATGGATAAAATAACAGCAATTTTCAATCAAAAAGATTTTCAGGTGCGCTGAATGACCTTGAGTTGCGAAACTCGCTTTTGCGGTATTTTTTTTCAATTTCGAGCGAGGCGAAGGTAAACATTGTGAGGCATATACGACGTGTATGATGAGTGATGGTTGCTTTGGCCTCGCCCGCAAATAACTTCCTCATCTTACGCTCACTGCATCCTTGCTCCAGACACTGCTCAATCGCAGAATCCATCACCGTACTTGCGGTACGGCTCAAAATTAGAGCTCAACCGCAGTACCCGCAATCAGAACGCATTGAACGAAATCTGAAGAACTTATTCTTGGATGAGTCCTGGGCCGTAGCCGAAATTGATGGAAAAGACGCGGAATTGGAGTTTTGTAATTTAAGGTATATGAGTGTATGGCACAATGCGCGCGGCACTCGCTTTTTACGCATAGCGCAATTCATTATACTTATGTTTCGTGTAATACATAAGACCAGCTAATCTGCTACCATTCCGCCTCCGCTTTTTTGCCACTATACATTCCCCCACCCTTGCATACATTTTGTACTATAGTACAAAATGTATGCAAGGGGGAGTTTTTGGTGGTGGCAGTGTCTACGGTGTTTTTAGTTGCAGGTAATTGCGGGTGAGTTGAGTGCCCGGGCAAGCGATGGGTGGCTATACAGACGGGCTATACAGACGCGGGCTGTACAACACTGGCTGTACAAACACTTTCTTTTTGTGTTGATTTTTGTTATAATATAGACATATAAAATATGCTGTCAGAACGACAGGCATATTTAATTTTATGGCTAAAAATAAGGACGAAAAAAGCGGAAAAGCGAACGCAAACAAGAATGGCAGCGGGCATCACTATGATGCTTCGGATATTGCCGTTTTGGAGGGGCTTGAGCCTGTGCGCAAGCGCCCAGGTATGTATATCGGGTCAACGGGGCCCGACGGCCTTCATCACTTGATTTGGGAGATTTTTGACAACGGCCGCGATGAAGCGATGGGCGGTTTCGCAAACCATATTGAGGTTGTTCTTTTACCGGGCAATCGCGTGCGAGTGACCGACAACGGGCGCGGTATTCCGGTGGACATTCACAAGAAAACAAAAGTTTCCGCTTTGGAGACAATTATGACCACGCTTCACGCTGGCGGGAAATTTGGCGGTGATGGATATGTGAAAGCGACCGGCGGTTTGCACGGCGTTGGTGCCTCCGTGGTGAACGCTCTTTCCATATATGCCAAAGTAATCGTGCATAAAGACGGCGGTGTGTATGCGCAAGAATATGCGATAGGAAAGCCGAAAGCAAAGGTGAAGAAGATTGACTCTACAAAACAAAACGGCACTATCGTAATCTTTGAACCGGACGCGGCTATTTTTCAAGAGATACAATTTGATTGGAAAAAGATCGTGGGGCACTTGCGCCAACAAGCATATTTGGTAAAGGGTTTGCGTATTACGATTATTGATGCGCGAGAATACAAGGGCTTTATTGACGACAGTGGTATGTTTTATTTCGCGGAAACCGGCATTGAGGTGCCTTCAATGAGTTTTTGTTTTGAGGGAGGCCTTTTATCTCTCGTGAAGCATTACAACGAAGAGCAAAAGCCGGTGCACAAAAATATATTTTATATTGAGAAAGAAGTATCCGACGTAACCGTGGAAATCGCTTTTCAGTATGTGGACGACATCACGCCGCGGCTTGTGGCGTTTGCGAACAATATATACAATTCCGAGGGCGGGATGCATGTTACCGGTTTTAAGACGGCGCTCACGCGCGGGCTCAACAATTATGCCCGCAAGGCGAATATTTTAAAGGAAAGCGAGGAGAATTTTACCGGCGATGATGTGCTTGAGGGCATTACGGTCGTGGTATCCATAAAGCTCAAAGAGATTCAGTTTGAAGGGCAGACGAAAGCAAAACTTGGAAGTGTGGAGGCGCGCGGCGCAGTGGAAACCGTGTTTGGCGATGCGCTTGCCGAATTCTTGGAGGAAAATCCGGAAGACGGCCGTGCGATTGTTCAAAAAGTGATTTTGGCGCTTAAAGCACGCAAGGCGGCAAAGGCGGCAAAGGATTCAGTGCTTCGCAAAGGCGCGCTTGAGGGGATGACATTGCCGGGCAAACTCGCCGACTGTCAGACGCACAATGCGGCGGAATCCGAGATTTTTATTGTGGAAGGGGATTCCGCGGGCGGTAGCAGCAAACAGGGACGCGACAGGCATACGCAGGCTGTTTTGCCGCTTCGCGGGAAAATATTAAATGTGGAACGCGCGCGATTGGACAAGATGCTTTCTTCCGAACAGATTAAGAATATCGTCGTGGCGCTCGGTACTGCTATCGGCGACACATTTGATATTGGTAAGTTGCGTTATCACAAAATTATTATTGCCACAGATGCCGACGTGGATGGTTCGCACATTGACACCTTGATGCTTACGCTTTTCTTTCGTTATTTCCGACCTATCATTGACGCAGGGCATCTTTATATTGCGCGCCCGCCGCTTTATAAAATAAAGAAAGGAAAAGAAATTTCATACGCGTATACTGACGCGGAAAAGGAAAAGATAGTCGGCAAAGACGCTGATTTTGTTGAGGAAGGGGAAAGCGTCGCCGAAGAAATAGAAAACGAAAATGAGGAGGTGGTGGAGACTAAAGGGAAAAAGATTCAAAAAATATCAATCCAGCGTTATAAAGGTTTAGGCGAAATGAATCCCGAGGAGCTTTGGGAAACGACGATGAATCCGGTCACAAGAACGCTCAAGCAAATTACCATTGAAGACGCTGAAGATGCGGACCATGTGTTTGATACGCTTATGGGCACTGATGTGCCGTCACGCAAGTCTTTCATTCAAGCGAATGCAAAGATGGCGAATATTGACATCTGATACGATCGACATTACGAATAGATAAGCGCTCAAATATATAGGCAGACGACACACGGCAGATAGGAGGCCATATTGGAAAGTTCAGTGAAGTGCCAGATTGGGGGCAGTTTATATTCAATAGCAGTTTATTGGACGGCTGTTCAGGGATATTTGAAAGGAGGACGCCATTCTATGGTTTTGATGGAAGGGAGTGGAATGCCATAGACGCGCAAACAGGGAAAGCCGTGTTTTTGGGTGACAGTATGGAGGTTGTGTACCCAATAGATCCCGAGAGTCACGCGCATTTTCTGTAATACACGCGAATGCGCACAAAAAATAGATAAGCTCAGCGAACACGGAATGTTCGCTGAGCTTTTATGTTTTTTTGCCCCCATAATATAAAGGTCAGACCTTTATATTATGGGGGGCTTATATGTAATGGGATTCATCAACCTCTATTTATAAAGGTCAGACCTTTATAAATTGTTTATAAATTCTATGCGACCCCGTGGTATAACATAACGTGTAAGCATAATCAAAAAAAGTCACCCCCCACATAGGTCGGACCTATGTGGGGGGTGACCGCAAAACCACTACCGACTACTTACTATTCCAGGTGTTTTTTGATAAGCGCAATAAGCTCCGTCGTATGCGCCTCTTTGTCCGTAGCGAGTTTTTCCCACAACGCTTTGCATTCCGCGCATTCCGCGGAGTCTTTCAGGTATTCGTTTTTAATGCGCCACAAGCTCGTGTGTTCTTCTGTCAGTTGGCGCATCAGATTGTATCCGTGATTGTCCATCATCTTTTTTATTGTTACATTGATAAATTGTTATTATTGCTCCTGATTCTAATTGTATTGTATTTGTAACAATATAACAATAAGACAATTTAACGATACAATATTCGTGAGAATGCTAGTTATCCCCTTCGCTTTGTTTCTTCCAGGACAACCAGCGTGAATTCTTCCACCGTTTTCTCCCCAACTTTCCCCTTATCACGGTGCTCCACCGTTACCGTGTTTGATTCAACCTCTTTTCCACCGACAACGATATAGTAGGGGATTTTTCCAACTTTCGCCGCGCGCACCTTTTTGCCGAGGCCTTCATTGCTTGTATCAACTTCAGCCCGAATACCAGCTTCGCGAAGCGTTGCAAAAACATTCTGCGAGTATTCGTTCTGCGCTTCGCCTACAGGAATCACTACAACTTGTACAGGAGAAAGCCAGAGAGGGAAGTTGCCCCCCAGATGTTCTATTAAAACCGCGATGAATCGTTCCAGTGAACCCATTATGGCGGCGTGAATCATCACAATTCGTTCCCGTTCTCCTTTCTCATTTGTACAGAAGAGGTCAAAACGCTCGGGCAAATTCATATCAAGCTGAATCGTCGCCACTTGATGCTCGCGCCCGAGTGAATCTTTGGCGATGAAATCAACTTTCGGTCCGTAGAGCGCCGCTTCTCCCAGCGCCTCAATGAATGGAACATTTCGCTCTTCCGCCATTTCACGCAGGACAGATTCCGCATCTCCCCACATTTCTTCAGTACCTAGGTATTTCTCCATATGTTCCGGATCGTGGAAAGAGAGGTGCACTTTTTCAAATGTAAATCCGAATGCGCCGTAAAAAGTATCAATGATGTCCCAAATAGCGAAGAACTCTTCTTTTAGCTGGCTTTGTCTGCAGAAGACGTGAGCATCATCCTGTGTGATAGAAAGCACGCGTGTCAGCCCGCCCAATTCGCCCGATTGTTCGTCGCGATAGACCATTGTTGTGTTGGCATATCTTTGGGGCATATCGCGATAGCTGTGCGGTTTCCTGTCAAAAATTTGCGTGTGATGCGGACAGTTCATCGGCTTCAGCGCGTATTCTTTACCCTCGCGCGTTGTTACCTTGAAAAGTTCATCGGCGAATTTCTCCCAATGCCCTGATGTTTCATAGAGGTCCTTTTTTGTGATGTGCGGGATTTCCACTTTTTGATACCCGCGCGCCCGGCGGAGTTCCCATACGAAAGCGTCCAGCTGTTCGCGAAGAATTGCGCCTTTCGGAGTCCAGAGCGGAAGCCCCGCGCCGACGAGAGGGGAGAATGTAAACAGGTCAAGCTCCTTGCCAATTTTCCGGTGGTCGCGCTTCCTCGCCTCTTCTTCGCGCGCGACATGCGCGGCAAGTTCTTCTTTTGTGTTGAACGCAAGCCCGTAGATGCGCGTGAGCATTTTGTTTTTCTCGTCGCCGCGCCAATATGCGCCGGCGATGCGATCAAGCATAAACGCACCTGCATCTATTTCAGATGTATTCTCTATATGTCCGCCGCGACAAAGATCGGTGAATTCTCCCGAAGTATATGCCGTGAGTTTTTGCCCATCTTTTGCGAATTCTTCAATAAGCTCAAGCTTGTAAGGCTCGCCTGCGAACATTTCTCGCGCCTCAACCATATCAACCTCCTTCCCGACAAATGGTAACTCTTTGTTGACGAGTTTGCGCATTGTTTTCTGAAATTCCTTGAGATCATCGGGTGTGGGCGCAACACCCACCGGAAAATCAAAGTCGTAATAAAAGCCGTTCTCAATAACGGGCCCAATCGCTAATTTCGCTTCCGGGTATTTTTCCAACACCGCCATCGCAAGCAAATGCGCGAGCGAGTGGCGGATTGCGGAGAGGTTGTTTGTTTGCATAATGCCAATAATACCAAAAATCTCGTAAACTTAACACTAGTTGACAACTTTTTGCATACATAGCAACTTATAGCAAATGTCAAAAATTTCTTTTTCGTTTTTTTCTAAAAAACCAACAAGCTATAGACTGTCAGCTATCAGCTACCGGCTATCAGCTGCAAGCTTCTTCTACAATTCTTTCACCGCTTCCGCGATGAGGGAGATTTCGCCGTTCCTGTTTGATATCCTGCCTTTTATCGCGACGCATTTGTCCGCGACAAGAAGCGCTTTACTTTCCACGAAAAGCTTTGGGAAAACCACGACTTCAATGCGGTCGGCGAAGTCGGCGACTTTCAAAAATGCCATCCGGTCGCCCTTTTTTGTTGTGATTTCTTTTACCTCTTCCACAATGCCAGCGACCATCGTGAGCATATCATCTTTCATCTCCTCTTTTATTTTTTTTATATTCGTTTCTCGTTTTTCAAGCCGTTCCCGATATTTATCAAGTGGATGTCCGGAAACATACAGACCGAGCAATTCCTTTTCCCAAGCGAGCTTTGTTTCCGCGCTTGCCGGAGGCACATCTTTCAGGCGAAGGCCCGGCAATGCGTGCGTTTCGGGAAGGCCGCCAAAAAGCGATGTCTGCGCCGTACTGCTACTATACTCCTTGTGATATGCGAGTGCTTCTTCCATATTGCCGAGCATCGCTCCGCGCTCGCCGAAAGCGTCCATCGCCCCGCACATTATGAGCGCCTCCAGTGACTTTTTGTTTAGGTTTTTATGTTGGATGCGTTCAAGAAGATCGGCGAATGATTTGAATTTGCCGTCCTCTTTTCGTTCGACAATAATTGCGTCGGAAATATCAGCACCAAGATTTTTTATGGTATGAAGTCCGAAACGAATTTTATCTTTTTCTTTTGGAACGCGCACTACGGTAAAATCCTTGAAGCTTTCATTTACGTCGGGCGGTAATACGGGTATACCCATTCGTTTGCATTCAACTATGATTTCCGCGATTTTTTCCACATCGCCGGATTCCGCCGTGAGGACGGCATTCATATATTCCGTGGGATAATTTGCCTTCATATACGCGGTCTGGTACGCGACGCGGCCGTAGCTCGCTGCGTGACTTTTATTAAACCCATACGCCGCGAATGGCTCTATGAGTTTCCATAGCGCGAGAGCTTTTTGCGGGGAGAGTCCGCCGTCCACGGTGCCGCTCACGAATTTTTCTTCTTCCGCCGCCATCACTTTGGGAATTTTCTTGCCCATTGCCTTACGAAGCATATCCGCTTCCAGCCACGAATAGCCCGCTATTTTAATCGCGATTAAGAGCACATCGTCCTGATAGGTGACCACGCCGTATGATTGGTCTAAAATATCTTTCATTCGCGGGTCAATATATGTGATTGGTTCGTGATTGTGTTTGCGCGCGATATAGTGCGGGATATTTTCCATCGGGCCCGGGCGGTAGAGCGCCACCATTGCATTTATGTCGTGGATGCTTGTGGGGCGGAGTTCTTTCAAGTAACGCGTCATTCCCGCGCCGTTTAATTGGAAAAGTCCCATTGTCTCTCCTTTGGCGAGCATTTCAAATGTTTTTTTATCGTCCACGGGAATATTTTCAATATCAATGTCAATACCACGAAGCTGTTTTACTTTTTGCACGGCATTTTCAAGTATGGCGAGATTTCTGATTCCTAAAAAATCAAATTTCAAAAGCCCGGCATCTTCCACCGCGTGCATATCGTATTGCGTGATGATTTTACCGCCCTTTGGGTCAAGCTGGAGCGGGACGAAATCGGAAAGCGGGGTGGGGGATATCACAACGCCAGCCGCGTGCACGGACACGTGACGCACGCATCCTTCAAGCCGTTTGGCGAGGTCTATTATTTCCTTCGCGTCCGTTTCCTTTTTGTATATTTCTTTGAGTTCCGGCGTTATTTCCATCGCGTGGTCTAGCGTCATCGGAAAACCTTGCGAGCCCATCGGGATTAATCGCGAAAGGCGATCGCCGACGGCATACGGATGTCCCAGCGCGCGCGCCACATCGCGCACGGCGCCGCGCGCCATCATCGTGCCGAATGTGCCTATCTGCGCCACTTTGTCCGCGCCGTATTTTTGTTTCGCGTATTCAATGACCTCGTCGCGGCGGTTGTCGGCGTAGTCCATATCAATATCCGGCGCAGACGGACGCTCCGGATTCAAGAACCGTTCAAACGGAAGTTTGTATTCCAGCGGATTTATATTAGTGATGCCCAGAAGGTAAGTGATAAGCGAGCCGGCGACAGACCCGCGGATTGTGGTCAAGATTCCGCTCTCGCGCGCGAAACGCAGTAGGTCCGCCACGACGAGGAAGTATGGAGAATATCCCTTCGTTTTGATGATATTGAATTCATATTCAAGACGGTTTGAAAGCTCCTCGGTGCGAGCAAGTCCTCGTTTTTCCACACCTTCCGACGCAAGGCGGTATAGCTCATCATCATAATTCGCGCCGTTTTCAATCTTGAGGTCGGGGAATACCCAATTCCCAAGCGAGAGCTCAATATCGCACATATCGGCGATTTTCTGCGTGTTGGAAACCGCCTCCGGTATGTCTGCGAAATATGCCAAGGCCTTTTGCGTATCAATAAAAGAGTAATCATCGGAGCTCATTGAAAAACGATCACTGTTCCCAAGATTGCCGTTTGTTTGTATCGCAAGAAGCGTTTCGTGCGCGCGCTGGTCATCGGAATGCAGGTAGTGTGAATCTTGCGTGCCGACGAGAGGGATGTTCAAACGTTTGCCGAGCGCGATAATACGCGCGCGCACTTTCTCAATACCCTCAACTCCCGGGTGATGCATAATTTCCAGAAAATAATTTTCAGCGCCGTAAATTTCTTGATGTTCGCGAATTACGCGCTCGGCCTCTTCCTCGTCGTCTTTGCGCAAGGCGCGCGAAAGTTCACTGCCAAAACAACCCGAAAGACAAATAAGCCCCTCGGAGTATTTTCGCATCAATTCTTTGTCAATGCGCGGTTTGTAATAATATCCCTCAAGATAAGAATAGGTAACAAGTTTGAGGAGGTTTTTGTAGCCGACGGCATTTTTGGCGAGAAGGGTGAGATGGTAGCGGGTAGTATCAATATTGGGACGTTTGTCATGGCGAGAGTCCGGCGTAACATATGCTTCCAGTCCGATAATCGGTTTGATGCCCGCCTCTTTGCAGGTTTTGTAAAACTCAAGCGCGCCGTGAAGATTGCCGTGGTCTGTGAGTCCGAGCGCCGGCATATCGTATTTTTTCGCGAGCGCGACCATTTCATTCACCTTTGAAAGGCCGTCCAAAAGCGAGTAATGGCTGTGCGTGTGGAGGTGGATAAAGCGCGTGTCGGATGTCATAACAAAGACAGTATAACAGGATGAGGGAGATAGAGAAAATATGGGCCTTTCTTGCTTGGTTTTGTGTATAATATGGACAATATAATGCGCAGGAATATCAATGCAAAATATTTAATAGGCATAGACGAGGTTGGCAGAGGCCCTGTGGCTGGCCCTGTGGCGGTGGGCGCCGTCGTATACGCGTTTGCGCGCGAAAAAAAACTCAAGCGCGATATTTCCGGCGTTCGGGATTCAAAAAAGGTGCCGATGCGCAAGCGTGAGATGATACTTGCGATGATGAAGCGAAAGAAAAGAGAAGGCGCACTTGATTTTTTCGTCGCATTTGCGGGCGCGGGAATCATAGACAAAAAAGGTATCGCGTATGCGATACGCCGCGCAATCAGCTCCGCACTCGCGCGCCTTGCGATAGACCCGGCGGAATGTCTTGTGCTTTTGGATGGCGGTTTGCACGCGCCGAAAGAATATCTCTCTCAACAGACGATTATACACGGCGATGATAAAGAATTTGCCATATCACTCGCGTCCATTGCGGCGAAAGTGACACGCGATAAAAGGATAACAGCGCTTGGAAGAAAATTTCCCAGATATAAATTTGAAGAGCACAAGGGATACGGCACGCGCGAACATATGAAATGCATCAAACGCTACGGGATTACAGACCTGCACAGGAAAAGTTTTTTGAAACATATCATATCCCCCCCCTCTGACGGACGTGCGACGTCCGTCAGAGTTGCATAAAAAAACAATATGTTGTATTATGTAAGTATAAAAACAGCGCGTTGCGCCGTTTTTTATTTTTGTTCTTTCGTGTAAGAAAATGGGGGAGTAAAATGGAGATTGAAGTACTGTTCGTAATGGAGGAGATAATCCTTCAGGGAGGCGTATCGGACGCACGCGCGGGCGATGACGATCATCTCTCGCTTGCACATACGGCGGTGTCGTTTGAGCACCGTAACTCGTTTTCAATTTTTACCATCAAAAAGAAGGAGGAAGATTGACAAGTGAAGCAAGATTAAAAAGACGAGAGGCGCTTGAGAGCACCACCGGCAAAGATGCAGAGATGGATCTGCGCGCGGGCGAATCCGGCGAGACATTCATAGTGGAGGATCTGGATGGTTCTCCGCAAGTGTGGGTGGACGATAGGCCAAGCCGAACCAAATTTTGGAGGTAGAATGAATAATACAGGCAGGCCATCGCAGTACAATAGGCGTATCCCGCTTACGCCCCCACAGCCACCCGCGCAGTAGCGCTCGGGCGGAATGAAAATGATAGCGCGGCCGCTTTGCGGCCGCGCTATTTTCTTGTCCCCACACTGACGGACGTGCGACGTCCGTCAGTGTGGGGACAGTGCGTGCTTTGCATTTTATGGGGAATTGGTGTATAGTAGCCCTTATGGTAGTACGAATGCGCCATACTCGTGGACACACGGCCAATAGACGTTCTCACCACGCGCTTACGGCGACGCGTCTTTCGGCGTGTGTGAAATGTAATGCTCCGCACGTTCGCCATAGAATGTGTGAGAATTGCGGTACTTATCGCGAGCGCGAGATGGTGGACGTGGTGGCAAAAGCGGGCAAAAAGGCGGCAAAAGCCAAAGCTCGCGGCGCGGAGAAGAAATAGTCGTTGTGCAATATGCGAATAAACGCGGATGATGCGAGCATGTCCGAATCATTAGTATAAATTTGTATAGACATCGCATTCTAAAATCTGATTTTGGGATGTGATGTCTATACATTCGTATTTTATTTTTGTTCATTGTCCATGGCCAACAGGCACCTCTCAAGAAGCATCGTCTTGCAATCCCTCTTTGAGTGGGATTTTAATGTGTTGCCTGCCGATGGCATTCTGGACATCATACGCCGCAATACTGAAGAATTCGCGCCGGGAGTGAAAGACACATCTTTTACGGAACATCTTGCAGTTGGCGTTGTGGGGAAACGGGACAAACTGGACGCTATCATTGTGAAAGCGGCTCCGGATTGGCCGATAGAGAGGATATCTACGGCGGACCGCAACATCTTGCGTATTGGCCTCTACGAGCTTCTTTTTGGTGAACACAAAGAAGTGCCGCCGAAGGTGGCTATCAATGAGGCCATAGAACTTGCTAAATCTTTTGGCGGTGAGAATAGCGGTAAATTCGTGAATGGTGTGCTGGGCGCCGTGTACAAAGAGCTCGGCGAGCCGGGGAAAGAGCAGACGAGCAAGAAGAAAAACCTTGACCCGGCGACTTTTCCAATAGAAAAATTAATTGGCGCTGTGGTGTATGCGCGGGATGGGGAAGAAATATATCTCGGGTTTGTGCACGACATATTCGGACGCTGGACGCTGACAAAAGGACACTTGAAAGATGGAGAGAGCGATCACAACGGCGTAGTACGCAAGGCGAAAGAGGAGATGAACGCGGTGGTGGAGGCGGTGGAAGATGTGCTTGGGTCAAATGAATACATCGCGTCAAATCCCGAAAAAGGGAAAATCCGTAAGCAGGTTTCGTATTTTCTCGCACGGGCTTCTTTCCATAATCTTGCTGTTGGAGAATCCGGCGGACTTGACGATGCGAGATGGTTTCGTCTTGCAGACGTGGTGAATTTGAATATCTACGACGATATTTTGCCGATTGTGACGAAAGGGATAAACATTTTGCTGAAGCAAAAGTAATTTTAAATTTTCTTACCTATGAAAGACCTATCTGCATTTGAGAAAAAAATAAAAGTAACATTCGCCGACAAAAACCTGCTCAAACAGGCCTTTATTCACCGTTCGTATATCAACGAGAACGCTAAAGTCGGATTGGAGCACAATGAGCGATTGGAATTTTTGGGCGATGCGGTGCTTGAACTCGTTGTTACGGATTTTCTTTTTCATAAATATCCGGAGAGTAATGAGGGCGAGCTCACTTCGTATCGCGCGGCTCTGGTGAATACCATAAGTATTTCAAAGGCGGCCAGCGAGCTTGGAATGAATGATTACCTCCTGCTTTCAAAAGGCGAGGCGAAGGACACCGGAAAAGCGCGTCAATATATTCTTGCCAACACATTTGAATCCGTGCTCGGGGCTATTTATATTGACCAAGGGTATTCTGTGGCAGAAAAATTTATAGCTGGCAATTTGTTTCCATATATTGACGAGGTGATTGCCAAACGGCTATGGCAAGATGCAAAGAGCCATTTTCAGGAAAAAGCACAGGATCGCGCCGGCATCACGCCCGCGTATAAAGTGTTGCGCGAGGAAGGGCCTGACCACGAAAAGATATTTACTGTTGGTGTATTTCTTAAAGAAGAACTTGCCGCGGAGGGCGACGGGTCGTCCAAGCAAGAGGCGGAACAAGAAGCGGCAAAGAACGCTTTGGAAAAATTTGGCTGGGTGGCGGAGTAATTATTGTAAGCGGGAAAGGCCGTCCAGCGAAGCGGGGCGGTCTTTTTGCCTTTCTTTTTGCCTTTATACAAAATACGATATACGTTATACTACATACTAACTTATGCGTCTGAAACGTCTTGAAATAATCGGCTTCAAATCATTTGCGCGAAAAAGCGTGTTTGAATTCAATACAGCCGTATCTTCAATTGTCGGCCCCAATGGGTCCGGCAAGTCCAACGTGGCGGAAGCCATTCGTTTTGTGCTGGGCGAGCAATCTATGAAATCACTGCGCGGTAAACGCGGTGAAGACCTTATATGGAACGGTTCGGGGAATATGGCGCGCAGCAATCACGCGAGCGTTGCCATTGCGTTTGACAACAGTAAGAAAGAATTTGAATTGGATTACGATGAAGTGGAGATCAAGCGCCAGGTGTTTCGTGACGGCACAAATCAGTATTTTATCAACGGTACGCAGGTGCGCTTGAGAGATATTTTGGAACTTTTAGCGAAAGTGCATATTGGCGCCACTGGGCATCACATCATTTCACAGGGAGAGGCGGATCGTATTTTGAATGCAAATATAAAAGAACGCCGTACTATGGTAGAAGAAGCACTCGGCCTCAAGATTTACCAGTGGAAAATAGAGGAGAGCGAAAAAAAGCTCGGTAAAACGGAAGAGAATATAAAACAAGTGGAGTCTTTGCGCCGCGAGATAGCTCCGCATATTCGTTTTCTGAAAAAGCAGGTGGAGAAAATAGAAAAAGCGAAAGAAATGAGCGAAGAGCTCAAGGGACTTTACGCCGAATATCTGAAACGGGAGGAAGTATATGTAAAGACTGAAAAAAAGCGCATAGAAGTTGAGAAAAATGGGCCTGTGGCGCAATTGCGCGGTATTGAAGAAAAACTTGAGAAGGCGCGCGCCGCCATTCTATCGTCTGATTCACGCGACCCCAAAGAAGACGATTTGATGAAATTGGAAAGCGAGATTAGTTCCGCACGCAAGGAAAAAGATGACGCGTCGCGACAAGAAGGACGGCTTGAGGGAATGATAGAGTTTGAAGAAAAACGCATTCTAAAAGCGCGTAACCGCGAAGTGCAAGCGGAGCTTGTGCCGTATAAGGACGTGCGTACTTTCACCAATGAAGTGGAGGAGCTTCTTTTGGAGGGAGAGCGCGGCAGCACTCTGGAGGAGATGAAGATTGTTTTTGTTAAAGCTCGGCGCGCGCTCGGTGATTTTCTCTCGCGCATACGGAACATAGGCTCCGCGGAAGATCATACGGAAACTTCCGAGCTTTCAGCCATTAAAGATGAAAAAAGAAAAATGGAAGAGCGGCTGTCTACGGCGACGAAACACTCCGACCTACTCGCGGCTCGCTATGAGGAACTTAAGCGCGAGATAGAACGGGAGAAAGATTCGTCGCGTGAAACCGAGCGCGCCGTTTTTGAAATGATGGCGAAAAAAAGTGAACTTACGGCTTTGGTAAGCCGTTTGAGTGACAAGGAAGAAGAATTGGAAAAAGCGGAGCGAATGTTCAAAGAAGAAATAAAAGAAGGCATTGTTCTCGTTGGTCGCGATATCACATTGTACGGAGATTTCGCTGTGTCGGAGAGCGTGGTGATGAGCGAACCGCGCGAGACGCAGGAGGGCAGGCGTCGCGCGATAGAACGGATTAAAATTAAGTTGGAAGAGCAGGGCGTGGGCGGTAGCGATGAAACGATGAAAGAGTATCAGGACGCGACGGAGCGTGACAGTTTTCTTGAGCGGGAGATCACGGACTTGTATCAAAGCGCGGAATCCTTGCGCGCGCTTATCGTGGAATTGAACGAAAAATTGGATATGGATTTCAAGGAGGGCATCGTGAAAATCAACAAGCAGTTTCAGGAATTCTTCGCGCTGATGTTCGGCGGCGGGGCGGCTTCTCTTTTTGTTATCGCGCAGAAAAAGCGCAAACGCAAAGACACCGACATTCCGCTTGGTGACGACGGCGCAATAGTAGAAGTGCTGGAAGAAGAAACGGAAGAGGGAATAGATATCAATGTGTCGCTTCCGCGCAAGAAGATAAAAGGTTTGCAGATGCTCTCCGGCGGAGAACGCGCCCTCACATCCATCGCGCTTATTTTCGCGGTGTCGCAGGTCAATCCCCCACCATTTCTGGTGTTGGATGAAACAGATGCCGCGCTGGATGAGGCCAACTCGCGCCGTTATGGCGATATGCTGGAGAATCTTTCAAAACATTCCCAGCTCATCGTGATAACCCACAATCGCGAGACGATGTCCCGCGCCGACCTCCTCTATGGCATCACGATGGGCTCCGACGCCGTCTCCAGACTCCTCTCCGTCCGCTTTGACGAAGCATCACAGTTCGCGAAGT
>CAYIHM010000001.1:8284-28083 GCA_964363265.1 uncultured Candidatus Saccharibacteria bacterium | reverse complement strand
GGCACTTGCCTAGCCAAACGCTCGTGATACAATACGGACATTAACAGATAAACAGTTTGATATTATGGAAGCGAAATATTATACAAGGCAGAACATTATAGTAGCACTCGTAGTCGGCATTTTGGTCGGGGCAGGCGCGTATTACCTTTGGGACAATAGAGCGGCGATAAAAATCAAAAAAGACGCGGCATCACCAAATGGGTTAATGAACAATGAAGAAATAGATGTAAGCACGATGCCAGTGGACGGCAGCGCAACAGAGATGATATTCACTGAAAGCGCGAATACCGTGAGCGCTCCTGACCAGCCGGCAGGGTATCGCGTTGTGTTAAATTCAGTCGCTATCGCTAAGGAAGGTTGGGTCGTCATACACGAAGATGCCGGCGGAGTGCCGGGTAATGTTTTGGGCGCACAGCGTTTTGACGTGGGGACGTATGAAAATAGCGTGGTGGAACTTTTGCGCAATACGACGGAGGGGAGCACATACTATGCAATGTTGCACACCGACGACGGCGACAAAATGTTTGACCTCGGTAAGGATGCAGTGATGAAGAATAGCCAAGGCGCGCCAATAATGACGGCGTTTAAGGTTGTGCCTGTGAGATAGCATAATCTATATTTCTTTAGACCTTTTCTTTTGCAGTTGGCCGTAAGTTGTTTTGTTGTATGTCAAAAATATGTGGCTATTCTACGCATTTCTCTCGGCACTCACTGCGGCACTCGTCGCCATATTCGCCAAGCTCGGTCTCAAAGATGTTGACTCAACGCTTGCGACCACGATCCGTGCCATCATAATGGCTGTGTTTTTGGTGCTGGTGAGTATCGCGTTCAAAAAATTCAACGGCTTTTCGTTCACTGATTTGGCGGCAAAAGAGTGGATGCTGATCACGCTTGCTGGTATTGCCGGCGCTCTCTCTTGGCTTTTTTATTTTCTTGCCATAAAAACCGGAACCGCGACCGGAGTTGTGGCCGTTGATCGCCTCAGTGTCGTATTCGTCGTCGTACTCGCGGCGCTTTTTTTGGGCGAGGCGCTCACATGGCAATCAGTCATGGGCGCTTTGCTTATGGCGGGAGGCGCCATTTTGATCGCATTTTAGTTTTACGGAAGTACGGAAGTCAGACTTCCGTAAAGTGAAAATGGACATATGTATATCTTAGTGGTAATATAACTCCAGTCTAAATCATAGGAGGAGTACCATGAAAAACCTGGTGGAGTGGTTTCTTCGCCGATTCCAGTATGTAAAAAAACTGGAACAAGCCGTGTTTTACGACGATCTCACGGGGCTATTGCGCCGCGGGCGATTCTTTGAGCTTCTAAGCCACGCGGTGAAGCGTGCGCAACGTTCATCTGGATACCATATTGTGGTGTACTACATTGACCTCGATGGGTTTAAAGCGGTCAATGATACCCATAGGCACGCCGTTGGCGATAAGTATTTGAGGTTTGTCGCAAACAGCCTCTCTGCTTTTGTCGCAAAGGCACCAGGAGTCTTTCTTGGACGAGTTTGAGCTGTCCTTTCCTGTCTTTTGATTGACAAATTGCTTTTTTGGTGTAGTTTTATGGAAGACACACACGGGGGAAATTAAATGAACATTCAGGCGAAGGAGCTGGAGGCGGCTCTCCGGCGGATTAAGGAGTTGGAGGATCAGGTGAAGGAATTGGAGGATCAGGTGAAGGAATTGGGAAAGCTGGTTGACCGCGACACGCTGATCACGGCAATCCTGAATCGGCGCGGTGTTGAGGGTCGTCTTGCTCCAATGCTTGAAGAGGCGTCCCTTGTGTCAGATAAACGCCTTGGCGTTCCACCGACGCAACGGATCTGCGTTGCGTACTGCGACATTGACCGCTTCAAGGAGGTGAACGACTTTTATGGACATCCAAGCGGTGACGAAGTATTGCTTTACTTCGCCAGTATGATGAAGCGCCGTGTTCGTAAGACCGATCTTGTGGGGCGCTTCGGGGGAGATGAGTTCGTGGTCGTCTTTCTCAACAGCGCGCCACGCGAGGCGGAAAACAAAATGACGGAGATTGCTGAGGAATTCGCCGGACACGGTTTTCCATTTGACGAGGAGGCGAGATTGTCCGTCTCATTCGGGATTGCGTGCGCGCAAGAGTTCAACGAGATGTCCACTCTAATCGCGGCCGCTGAATTGCGTATGCGTAACGCAAAAGGAAGCAAGGCGCGCTGATTATGCCACGCGCCCGCAACAATTGCACTGGCACCGAGGTGCCAGTTTTTTTGTTTTCTAAACCTTCTGTGCTACAATTTTTTTATACTTGTATCTTGTATCTTGTATCTTGTATCTTTATTCCTATGTCTCAATACTACAAACCGCATCGCAATCCAAATTGGAATTATGGAGGAGATCGCTGGCGTTTGAGCCGGTCAAAAATCAGTCTTTTCGCGGAATGCCCGCGATGTTTCTATATAGACAATAAATTAGGGGTTGCCCGTCCGCCAGGTTTCCCATTTAATCTCAATTCCGCTGTGGACGCCCTGCTCAAAAAAGAATTTGATATTCACCGGGCGGGCAAAACAGCGCATCCTTTGATGAAACAATATGGACTTGACGCCGTCCCTTTTGCGCACGAGAAGATGGATGTTTGGCGTGAGAACTTCAAGGGTATTGATTACAAACACGAGCCGACAGGGTTCAGTATTTCCGGAGCGATAGACGATGTGTGGGTAAATCCGGAGGGAGAACTTTTTATTGTTGACTATAAATCCACCAGCAAGGATGAAGAAATCAATGCTCTTGATCAGGATTGGCACGATGGCTACAAGCGCCAGATGGAAATCTACCAATGGCTTTTTCGGCAAAATGGTTTCAAGGTGTCCAACACGGGGTATTTTGTGTATGCCAACGCGTCAAGAGACCGAAAAGCATTTGATGGAAAATTGGAGTTTGATGTTACTCTTATTGCCTACAAAGGCGATGATTCATGGGTGGGAAAAACTCTCAAAGATATCAAAATATGCTTAAACGGCAATACAATGCCGAACGCCGCGGATGATTGCGACTATTGCCGTTATCGCGATGCTGTAAAAAAAGTGACTGAAGCCCAACCATCACTTCTGTAAAATATTTTATCTGTCACAGTAAATTCGCAAAATTTACTGTGGTAAATTGACAAGTTATAAGCAACTTGCACTTTTATTTGCTATCGCGGATAAAAGTGCAAGTTGCTTTTTGTAACAATAGTAACAATAGTAATAATAATAACGATAATAATGATAATAACAATTGGCGTGATATAATTTCAAAATGATGCGAGAACAAAATTGGCATATCGGCACAGTTGAACATATTGCGCGCAAGTTGGAAAGCAATATTCACAATGGACTTTCCGAAAAAGAAGCAACGGCGCGGCGCGGGCGTTATGGGTCAAATGTACTGCTAGACGGGAAGCGGCGCGCACTTTTGGATATTTTGACCGCGCAATTTAAAAGCCCGCTTGTTTTTATACTTTTTGGGGCCGGAATCGTCACACTTTTCTTGGATGAATTCTTGAATGCAGTCGTCATCAGCATCGCCCTGTTGATTAATGTTTCAGTGGGTGCTATGCAGGAGGGGCGCGCATCGCGTGCGTTTGAAACACTGCGCGATCTCCAAGAGCGTAATGCGACGGTGATACGAGACGGACAAAAATATATTGTTGACGCTAAAGACCTTGTTCCGGGAGACATTATTTTCATTGAATCAGGGATGCGTATTCCCGCCGATGCCCGTATTATTCGCGCAACAGGGTTAAGCGCGAATGAATCGGCATTGACGGGAGAATGGCTTGAGGTGGAAAAAAGTCATGGCGAGTTTTCGGAGCACACCGCGCTCACTGAACAAACAAATATGCTTTGGATGGGAACACTTGCAGTTGCTGGCCACGCGGATGCAATGGTTGTCTCAACGGGAAAGGCGACGCAGATGGGCCACATCGCGGAAGATCTTGGGAGTGTCAAAGAGGCGCTCACGCCAATTCAAAAAAACATTAAAACCCTTGCGCGGCATCTTTCACTTGCGGTTATCGGGATTCTTATATTAATACTCATTCTCGGGTCGGCGCGTGGAATGCCGTTTGCGGACCTTTTCCTTATCGCCGTTGCAATGGCGGTATCCGTGATGCCAGAGGGAATGCCGGCCGCTGTGACTGTCGTTCTCGCTCTCGGGATGAGGAAAATTCTTTCACACGGGGGCCTTGTGCGAAATTTGCTTGCCGCCGAGACTCTTGGCACAACGACGGTAATTCTCACCGACAAAACAGGGACACTGACGATGGCCGATATGCGCGTCGCATCCATTATTACGTATAGCTCGCTCGCTCATATTGAATTGCATCGCGCCGAATCTTCAAAGACCCCTTTTATTCATAGTACTGACGAACAGAATGTGCTCGCAATGGCGGTGCTGACCGCGAGCGGTTTTGTAGAGGGCTACGACAACGCGCTCAGTCAGTGGGTCGTTCGTGGCAGACCCGTAGAGCGCGCGCTTATTTTAGCCGGATTGGAATCCGGCCTCAAGTACGACAATCTTGTGGCCGGGAATCCGCTTATTGACACAATTCCGTTTGAATCAGCACGGCGGTACTCGGCATCGCTTCGCTATATTGACGATTCAAAAAAGAAGCGCGTATATTTTGCAGGTGCGCCCGAATCGCTCCTTTCTCACTCCGCGTTTGTGTATCACGAGGGCAAGAAATTGAAATTTTCAAAAAAAATACACGCGGAAGTGCTTGATATCATTCGTGACTCGGCGCTGACGGGTATGCGTCTTGTTGCCGTCGGCTATCGTGATACGACAGAAGACGTATTTTCGCGCGCGGAAAAAGAGGGAAGCAATTCACTCCACGGCATAATTTTTGCCGGCCTGATTGTCATAAGGGATCCGATTCGCGCGGATGTGAAGGCGTCTATCAAAGAAGCGCGCGGAGCCGGAGCAAAGGTTATTATGATAACAGGCGACAACGAGCATACGGCCCTACGCGTCTCCGAAGAAACGGGAATAGTTTCTTATGGCGCAACGACTCTTACGGGTACGGATATTGAGTCTATGAGCGACAGAGAACTTTTGGCCGCGCTTAAAAAGGTTCGTGTTTTTGCGCGCATTTTGCCGCGGCAGAAAATGCGCATCGCGCGAGTCTTGATGGAGGATGGAGAAATAGTTGCAATGACCGGCGACGGCATCAATGACGCGCCGGCTCTTCGCCGAGCCAACATTGGCATCGCTCTCGGCTCCGGCACGGAAGTCGCGAAAGAAGCGTCAGACCTTGTGCTTCTAGATGACACATTTAGCACGATTGTGCGCGCCATAGAGGAGGGAAGACGCGCGCTTGATAATCTCAAAAAAATAGTCGCGTATCTCCTCTCCACAAGCTTTACGGAGGTGTTTCTTATTGTTGGCGCGCTTGCGGTTGGCGCGCCACTGCCTCTTTTGCCCGCGCAAATTCTTTGGACAAACATAGTGCACGAAGGATTTATGAATTTTTCATTCGCCTTTGAGCCGAGAGAGAGGGGTGCAATGCGTCGTGACCCGCGCGCGTTGGCCGTACAGCGAATCGTTACATCAAGTATGCGCGCTCTTGTTATTATATTGAGCATCGTGAGCGGCATATCTCTTACTGTCGTATATTTCATCGGACTTAAAATGAATATGCCGCTTGCCGAATTGCGCACATTGATGTTTGTATTGCTCTCAATCGTCGCGATATTCTTCACATTCTCGTTAAAAAGTTTGGAGACGCCGCTCTGGAAAATCAATATTTTCAGCAACAGGTATCTTTTATTCGCTCTTTGCGCGAGCATTTTCGCGCTCTTTGCCGCTCTATATGTACCTGCACTGCAAACCCTATTATCACTTTCTCCACTTCCACTATCCGCTTTCGGCATTGTTTTAATAGTCGGTGTCCTCAATTTATTGGTAGTGGAGATAGTGAAATACGGGTATTTTTGGCGCGGGCAACGTCAAAAGGAGAGTATGATATAATATTTTTATGAGTTCAATTCTTTACATCGTTGTCGGGATACTTTTCGCCATAGTAGTGGCGCTTGGCATTATTCTTTGGCGCAGGAGTGCCATAAAACCTGTCGTAGAAGAAAAAGAGGATAGGAGTTTTCTTCTGCTCCAAAATCAACTAAATGATATGGCGCGCACTTTGGATACAAAACTCGGACAATCACAGCAGGAAATGCAGCGCGCAGTGCACACGCAATTTTCCGAATCGCAAAAGCTCATCCGCGATATTACGGAGCAAATTACGCACGTTAAAGAAACCAACAGGCAGGTTATAAATGTTACAGACCAGTTGAAATCTCTGCAAAATACGCTTCAAAACCCGAAACAGCGCGGCGTGCTTGGCGAATATTACCTTGATACAGTGCTTAAAAATATATTCCCGCCGAGCCAATACCAATTGCAGTACAAATTTTCCGACGGCGAAATCGTGGACGCCGTGATATTTTTGAAGGATAAAGTACTTCCGATAGATTCCAAATTCTCGCTGGAAAACTACAATCGCATCGTCGCGGAGAACGAAGGGCCTGAACGCGAGCGTTTGGAAAAACTATTCGTGCAAGACATAAAGAATCGCATTGATGAAACGAGCAAATATATCCGCCCAAAGGAAAATACAATGGATTTTGCATTTATGTTCATTCCTTCCGAGGCCATTTACTATGACCTTCTTGTTAATAAAATAGGCTCTATAAAAAGCTCCACGCGCGACCTCATTGAGTACTCATTCCGTGAAAAACACGTAATCATCGTATCGCCGACATCGTTTATGGCATATTTGCAGACCGTTATGCAGGGCTTGCGCGCGCTTCAAATAGAAGAGTCTGCAAAAGAAATCCAGCAGAGGGTGGGGGAGTTGGGCCGCCATATAGGGGTATATGACCAGTATATGGGCAAATTGGGCAATTCTCTCGCGACTACCGTCAATCACTACAACACTGCCCACAAAGAGCTCAAAAAAATAGACAAGGATGTGTTACGCATTGCAAATGAATCACCGGGCGTTGAACCGCTCGTACTTGACAAGCCGACGATGGAAGAGTAAATTGGAAATAGTATTTTTATAGTTTTCCCCGCAAGCGGGATATGGCCGGAGGTCGTGGAAGGTCTTCGTTAGGGTAGGCAATTTTGTCGCCCAAGGGTAGTTTGCGGCCTGCTTGCGGATATCCTCCTCCCGCATGCTATCCATTTCCACCTAATTCCTGCAAGACCACGATGGTCTTGTTTTTTTATAGAAATCGTGTAATATGTAGCAATTATGACATTTGCAATTATAGAAACAGGAGGGAAACAATATAAGGTATCCGACGGAGATTCTCTCAAAATAGAAAAACTCGCCGGCGACCACAAAGAGGGGGATACTATCACTTTTGATAAAGTGCTATTGATTGACGACGGCAAATCAACCAAGGTCGGCACGCCGTATATTGAAGGAGCAAAAGTGGAAGCCGTATTTGAAGGCGCGGGAAGAAATAAAAAGGTTATCGTTATCAAGTACAAAGCAAAAAGCCGTTACTTCAAAAAGCGCGGTCATCGCCAGCCTCACACAAAGATTAAAATTTCATCTGTTGAATAGATATGAAAAAGCCCCGTCAAGCGGGGCTTTTTTTATTGTCATCTTAATCAGCTTAATGTTGCTAGGTCGTTATATTCTGGGATATCCTAAAAATAAATTACATTTACCAGCGACCGCTGGTAAATGTAATTTATTGCCGCTTGTTACCACTTATTGCATCCTACTGTCGTTTGTTGTCGTTTACTGTTGTTTACCTTCGCTAATCTAGCACTTACGGACGATCGTCCGTAAGTGCTAGATTTAATTTTATTGATATTTATGTGAATGTTGAGAATGTGCGACTGGGTATTAGGAGCGGTTTCTGAGGGCGTTTTTGATGGTGTCTGAATCTGAATACTCAAGTTCCGTGCCTGTGGAAAGACCTCGTCCAAGAGTTGAAATCTTGATGCCGTGTTTTTGCGCCAACGGTTCAATGGTTTTTTTTATGTATTGTGCGGTATTTTCACCTTCAGGATTCACTGAAAAGGCAAGGATAACTTCTTTGAGACCATTTTTGGCACGCCCTTCTACTTGAGTTACGAGTTCGCGCGCGCGCACCTTTCGCGTGGGGTCGCGCTCAAGTATAGGAAGCGTGCCGCCTAAAATGAAAAAATGCCCTCGGTATCCGTCCATACGGCGCACACTGTCGCAATCAACATCCTTCTCAACAATCATCAAAAGCGTGGAATCTCTGCTTGTGTCTGCGCAAATGTCGCATAGCGCGCTCATTTTCGTTTGTGAGAAAAAGCGCTGGCACGCCGCGCATTGAGCTATGCCGCTTTTCAAGTTAGTAATCTGTGCCGAGAGTTCATTTAGGAATTCACTATTTTGCGCAAGTAGAAAATGCACGAATCGTTTCGCTTGTCTTGGGCCGGTTCCCGGGAATTGCCGAAATATCTCTGCAAGTTTTTCAATACTGTTCATTATTGGTGGAAAGTGTAAAATACTTTACTGCGAAATTGGTATCGCTCGCATTATCCGCGCACATTCGTATATTGACATCTTTCATTCGTACATTCGTATAAATTCGTACTTCGTATTTCTCAAAAATCGTCAAAATCGCCAGCCCTGCCATCCCCGTGCCCGCCGCTCTTTTCAATACTCAGAAATGTAGTTTTTTTCTCGTCAAAGTAAAGTTCTATTTTTCCGGTTGGACCATTTCTGTGTTTTTCTATCAAAATCTCGGCGATATTAGGCTGGGCTGAGTCTGATTTCTGTTGTTTGTCCTCTCTGTGAATAAACATCACCACGTCGGCGTCCTGCTCTATGCTATTATGTATGATAAAGTCATTTGCCACAAAATTGTGCGCGCCGGCCACTGTCGCATCATACACCATCTCAATACCGCCTCTTTCTATCGTTACAATCTCATCCCAAAAAATATCCGACGAAGCAAACGCGGCAAGCGTTTCGCTCTTGAGCGCAGTTGCAATCCGCGTCATCCGTTCGCGCGAAATACCGTTTTTTTGCAGGGCGGCACCATTGTAAGAGATTGAGAGTTCGCGAGCTACGTCTCGCCAGGACAGTCCGCTTCTCATTTTGGCGCCGGCAACTGCAGAATCCCAGATTGCGCGCGGGATGATATCCGTATTGGGATTTCCTTTAATTGCGCGGAGCACCCCGAGGAGCATCTTTGTCATATCGCCGCGAGCGCCGTAGCTGCCGACAGTTTTCAAAAACAGATTTTGAGCGGTTTTCCCCTGTATGGCAACATGCCAGTTAGGCCGATATTTTCCTTGTTCCGCTTTGCGAAGCGTGCTCCAAATGCCGAGTCGCAGCAGAAGATGCTGAACGCCTTCCGCAAGCGCCCTGCTTGACGATGCGTAATAAATAGCGGCGCCAATGATGCGCTCCGCACTGTCTCGTACCGCAGAAATATTGCCGTCAGTTGCCCACAAATGATGCAAAAAATAGGCAACATCGCGATTGTCTGCGCAAAATATAGCCGCTGGTATTTTCTTCTCATACGAGCGAACCAAACTAAGCCCAAGCGATGCATACCATTTTGTTATCGGATGTTGCCGTCCGCGCGCAAGGCGAGTCGGCGATGGAAGATATGCGTACCACCAATTATCCTGCGCAATACGACGGGTATGTATCCCAAATATGCGCGCCGCCGCGCCTTCAACGAATTCTATGTTTCTTATATCGGCGCTTGTGTAATGAAATGGCTGGCGCGGCAAAATACATCCATCTCCAAGCAGGTGCGCGAGAAGCCCGATTTCGTCGCGCGAGAGCGAGCCGCCTCGTTTTCCCGGCGAAACAAAAGATCGGGGAAGCCCCAGCGCTGTTTTTGGCGCAATCTCATCAAGCCGCTTCCATCCGTCAATCGTATAAAACTTGTGATTTGCCGATGCGCGTATGGTTCTCCCGCTTCGCGTTGTGATTGTAAACAGCCGTTTTTCCCCGCTCGGAAAAATTTTAGATGCATGATACACGCGCATGTTCATATTTTTATCCACACCATAGATAGGAATATTTTTTTCTCCGACCATATCTTTGATTGGTACGCGCTCGCCTGTATCTGCTCGCATGATAAGTGTATCTCCGGCGATGCAGCCGGAATCTCGCAGGTCGGAAAGGCGAGGGCGCCCCTGCCTCTGTTCTACAGCGCGTGAAAGCTGGGAAAGGGCGATGACAGGCACATCAAGCTCGCGAGCGAGCGACTTTAGCGAACGGGAAATTTCCGTTACCTGATGCACCATAGAATCATAATTACGCGATGGCGCCATAAGTTGGAGGTAATCCACAATGATAAGCCCCAAGCCGTGCTCGCTTTTTAATCTGCGGGCAGTTGAACGCATACCGAGCACGGTGTTACTTGCTTTGTCGTCAATAAATATTGGCGCTTTGGAAAGCTTGTCCAGCGAATCGCGTATCCTTGAAAATTCTTCGTCCGCGGTAAGCTTGCCGGTGCGCAATTTCCACGCATCCACGCGCGATTCCGCCGCAAGCATACGGTCTACAAGTTGCTGCGCGCTCATTTCCAGCGAAAAGATACCTACCGGAACATTGTGCAGAGTCGCTGCCTGTCTTGCAATATCAAGAGCAAGTGCTGTTTTTCCCATTGATGGGCGAGCGGCAAGAATGATGAGGTCGGACTTTTGAAAACCCGCGAGATGGTCGTCCAATGATTTGAAGCCGGACGGTACTCCGCGAATATCATCTTTTTTTCCGTGCAAACTTTCCAATCGCTCCCACACATCACCGAGTGTTTCGCGTATGCTTACAAATTTTTGTCCTATCGGAGCGTTTGTGACGGCGAACACTTTTTTCTCCGCCTCGTCAAGCAAATATTCAATGTCGTGTTCGTCAGCATAGCCAAGCTCGCCAACATGTCTGGAGACATCAATAAGACCGCGCATAATCGCTTTTTTTTGCACGATTTTGGCATAGTGATTTAGGTTGGATGCGGAGGGGACAGCATTCACCAATTCAGCCAAATACGCGCCGCCGCCCACTTGGTCCAATTTCCCTTTTTCTTTGAGTTTGGTGGAAAGGGAAAGGAGGTCTATTGGCTCACTCCGCGAAAAAAGCTCCAACATAGCCTGAAAAATGAAGCGATGTTTTTCCGCATAAAATGAATCCGGCGAAATGGTATCTATCGCATCGCTCATCCCTTCGGGCTTTAACATTATGGAACCCAAAAGCGCCCGCTCTGATTCAAGGTTTTGCGGCGGTATGCGGCCCGGATTTTTAGTATTCTGCGCCATAAGTGGAGATATTATAGCACAGAGCAAATCGCTTCCAACACTCCGCCAGTGGGAAAATCTGTGTGGAAGGTGTGGAGAGTATGGGGTATATTTGAAGCCATTTTACGGCAACTCTGCACTTCTGACGGCCGTCCGACGTCCGTTAGAAGTTGACAATGAGGCTGTAAAAGAAAGCGTCCGGTGGCTATTTTTTTGATAGCAACGGTCCTTCATTGGTATCCTTCACTTCATAGCCAAGCGCTGTAATTTTAGCGCGAAGTTCGTCGGATTTTTGCCAATTTTTATTTTTGCGATATTGCTCTCGTTCGTTCGCAAGTATTTGTATTTTTTTCGGTATGTTTGCTGGTTTATACGCGCGAAGACCTAGCCCGAGTACGCTGTCAAAATCCGAAAGAGTCGCATATTTTTGAGCGGGGGAGAGAGTGTCGTCTTTCAGCACTTCCCAAACGAGCGCGAGCGCTCGCGGGGTATCCAAGTCGTCATTAATATATTGTTTGAAAAGTTCACAATAGCGTATTACCGGTTTTGCTCCAAAAATGCGCATCCATAATGAACGCGCTTCGCTCAATTCCCAAAAAGTGGCGCATAATTTTTCAAACGCAGTCCGTGAAGCGCCAAGTGCCTCCCACGTGAAATTGACCGGTGTGCGATAATGGGCCGTAAGAAGCCAATAGCGGTATGCGAGGGGAGAAAAACCTTCCTTAATAATTGTTTGCAAAGTAATAAAATTATCTTCCGACTTTGCCATCTTTTTCCTGTCAACGAGAATATGGTCGTTGTGCACCCAAAAATGCGCCGGCATCTCTCCGTATCCCGCCGTTGATTGAGCGATTTCATTTTCGTGATGCGGGAAACGAAGGTCAATTCCGCCTGTGTGTATGTCAAAAGGGGAGGGAAGAACTTGGTGCGCCATAGCCGAACACTCAATATGCCAGCCCGGACGACCGTTTAGGTTTTGTCCGTCAAATGAAAGAGTCCATGATGGCTCGCCCTTTTCCGTTTTTTTCCAAAGAGCGAAATCCCGCGCATTTTCCTTCGCATACTCATCCGCGCTTTCGCGAACACCAGAAGGAAGATGCGACGTGTCAATATCAACAAGAATACCGTATTTTTTCGCCGCGGCATACTTCGCAACGTCAAAATACACGGACCCGTCCTTTTCGTACGCAAAACCGGCAGTGTGAATTTTATTTATCAGGACTTCCATCGCGGAAATATATTCGGTGGCGCGCGTGATATATTTCGGCTTTTCCACATTGAGCGCGGTAATATCCTTCCAGAATTCCTCTTCGTATTTTTGCGTAAAATGTTTGAGCGCGCTTTTGGGGTCATTTGCATATTCAGGCAATAGAGAAGCGCCGCTGATAGTCTTGTCGTCCACATCGGTCGTATTCATCGCGCGCAAAACGACATATCTGTTGTATCTAAGCGCGCGCGCGAGCACGTCGGCCGTTATGAAAGCGCGCAGGTTGCCAATGTGCGCGTAATTGTACACTGTCGGACCGCAACTATACATTGAAACACACCCATTCCGCATCGGAAAGAATTCCTCCTTTTTCTTGGTCAATGTATTGTAGAGAGAGAGCATTGAATCATTAAACTATGCAAGCATTAAAACGTTGAATCATTAAATTATTGAAACATTGACTCTCTTGATTTAATGATTTTATGTCCCTTGCCCTTGCGGTCTTACAGCCAGCGCTTATATTTGAAATATGAGAACATCACCGTAACGGCACTGGCCATTATGCCCAGGATAATCCAGAAATCATTTGGGGCTCCTATGATTGGCATATCTTCGACGTTCATACCGAATACGGCGGCAATTAGCGTCAATGGGAATGTGACAAACGACACGAGCATCAATGCTTTCATCGTTTCGTTTTGGTTTGTGGTTAGAAGCGAATCGTTTGTTTTGCGCAATTCAAACAATGTCTCTCTGTTGCCCTCAAGCTGGCTCGCAATTTTGTGATATTCGCCGCTCACGGCTTTTAGGTAATGAGAAAACTTTTCGTCAAAGAAACGGGTGCCGGCGCTTTCAAGAGAAGCGAGAACTTCGTTGTGAAGGCGAATGGATTGTTTAAAATCAAGAAGGTCGCGATTGACAAGCGAAATGGCTTTCACCATTTCTTTTTCCTGTCCTTCAAAAATACGGTCCTCTATGTTCGCGAGAGCGGTATCCATATATTCCAATTCGCGCGATAGAGAACGGTACAATTCACGAATGATGTAATAAAAAAGAAAACCGGCGTGAGTACCAATATGACTTTTTTCAATAATGGAATTCACTTCAAATATCTTTGAGAACTCGTGAAGCGGGTCTATCATTTCATAATGGGCCGTAATGATGAAATCCTTTCCTATGATGAAATCAACTTCCTGCTGATTCTTATCGCCGTGGTGATGTTGAAAAACCGGAAAATGAAGTATAAGATAAATGAAATTATGATATAAATCCACCTTGGGTCTCATCGTCGGGGAAAGAAGTTCGTTTGCAACAACCGGATGAATGTCAAACTCTTTCATCAACGTTTTCACTTCTTCCTGAGTTGGCGATTCTAAATCCACCCAAGTTATTTTTTTATATGTATATCTGGAAACCATTATATATATTATACCGCACGAAATATAGAATTGCCATTCGTGCATTCTTTTGCGATAATATAGCTCAAATGAATTCGCACTACCAACGCACTATTATTGCAGTAATCGGTCTCGCCGTTTTTGGGGGAGGTTTTATTGCGGGTGTATTTACGGGCTATAGCAATGCGCCGGCAATAGGGAAAATAACGTCTGTTACGGGCAAAGAAACCGCGGTGGAAACTCTGGTTGATTTTGCGCCGTTTTGGAAGACGTGGAATGTCCTAAACGAGAAATTTGTTTCCGCAAACGGCACTACCACGGACCAAGAGCGCGTATATGGGGCCATACAAGGCCTTGTAGCATCTATGGGCGACCCATACACCGTATTCTTCCCGCCGGAAGAAGCGGAGCTATTTGAGAGCGATATACGCGGACAATTCCAAGGAGTTGGAATGGAGATTGGCGTACGCGACAATATGCTCACCGTTGTAGCCCCGCTCAAAGGCACGCCGGCCGAGCGCGCCGGAATTCGTTCAGGTGATAAGATTGTTCAAATTGACGACTTGCCAAGCGCTGATATGCCTGTGGATGAAGCCGTCAGACATATTCGTGGAGAGCGCGGGACATCAGTGAAATTCACCATTGTGCGCGAGGGCGAGAAAGACCAGCTTGTTATAACTGTCATGCGCGATATTATTGAAATACCAACCATTGATACGGAGGTTAAGGGCGGTGCGGATAGCGCCTATGCAGACGGCAATACCGGGACGGGAGACGTATTCGTTATTCGTCTTTACAATTTCTCCGCAAATTCTGCGAACCTTTTCCGCAACTCTCTGCGTGAATTTATTATTTCCGACAAACACAAACTTATCCTTGATTTGCGCGGTAATCCCGGCGGGTATTTGGAGTCGGCTGTTGATATGGCGAGCTGGTTTTTGCCGGCAGGAAAGGTGATTGTGCGGGAAGATTTTGCAAATGGCGAGCCGGAAAATGCGTATCGCAGCAAGGGTTACGACATATTTAATGAAAATCTGAATATGGTGATACTTGTGGATGGAGGCTCTGCGTCGGCATCCGAAATATTGGCTGGCGCGCTTTCTGAACATAAAATCGCGACACTTGTCGGCGCAAAAACTTTCGGAAAAGGGTCTGTACAGGAACTTGTACAAATTACCGATGACACATCTCTAAAAGTTACTATCGCGCGCTGGCTGACGCCAAACGGAATTTCAATTTCAAAGGCAGGGATAACACCTGACGTAACTGTTGAGGTAAGCAAGGAAGATATTGAAGCAAAACGCGACACGCAAATGGCAAAAGCGTTGGAGATACTTGAAAAAGAAAACTAATGGTTATATTGCTAAAGTATTAAATTGTTAAAAATATGAAAGTAATTTTTCTAAAAGATGTACCGCGCGTGGGGAGGCGATATGAGGTGAAAAACGTATCCGACGGCTACGCTCGTAATTTTCTTTTTCCGCGAAAGGCGGCTGAGGTTGCGACATCGGACGCTCTCGCCTCGCTTGAAAAACGCAAGACGGCGGCGGCCGGTGAACAAAAAGTGCGCGAAGACCTTTTGATGAAAAATCTCGCGGATATTGATGGCGTCATTGTAACCGTGAGTGAAAAAACAAATGAAAAGGGCCATCTGTTTGCAAGCATTCATACTGACAAAATTGCAAAGGCGCTGAAAGCGCAAACAGGATTGGATGTCGAACCCGCGCATATTTCTCTTGACGAACCGATCAAAGCGATTGGAAAGCACGCTATTGCCGTGAAAGTCGGAAACAAAAAGGGGTCGTTCACGCTTGTCGTTGAGGGCACTATTGAATGATGCTACCCGCAAACAACTTAACATTTGTATCGGACACAGATGTTAAGTTGTTAAGTTTTTTAAACCTTGCGCGGAAACCTTGCGGGAATTTGGAAACGAGTAATAAATTACGCGGAACAAGCTGACGCGGAATTGTGCTGATTAAAAAATATTAAAAAATATTTTATCACGTAACTCAAGCTATAGCTTGAGTTACGTGATAAATTGAACCCACGAAAAAAATCTTGAAAAAAACATTATGATTGAAAATACAAACGATACCGCTATAGGCGGTATCGTTTGTATTTATATTTATAACTTATATGCCGTGTTAGCCGATGTGTACGACTTTTTTTATTACCATTTTCCCATTGAAACCAGTCTTTCTTTTGGTGCCAAAGGACACCACGCCATCATTAAGAGCGAAAAGCGTGTGGTCTTTTCCAAGCCCCACATTGCGCCCGGGCAATATGACGGTCCCACGCTGGCGAATAATAACAGAACCGGCCTGCGCCTTCTCTCCGGCATAAAGCTTTGTGCCGAGATATTTTGGATTTGAATCACTCAGGTTTTTCGCCGACCCGCCGGCTTTTCTATGTGCCATATTATTAGTTTAATTAATTTTAAGCTGGCAGATTATATTGTATTTGTTATATAATCAATTGAAATGAGCATACAAGAAATTGCAGAGAAATGCAAGGGCTGGATAGCCGTACTTGATAGAAGCGATGTCGCAACGGTTTTTATCATTATTCTGGTCGCCAGTTCCTCTTTTGGCTTAGGGCGCCTTTCAAGGATTGCGGAAACCAAGAATCCGATAACAATAGAAAACGCACCGAATGCGGCCGCGTCGGTGTTGTCTGCAGTGGAAGGTTTGGAGGGAAATAAAATACCTGCCAATAGCACAACGGTTGCCGAGCAGGGAAAATATGTCGCTTCAAAAAACGGCACGAAATACTATTTCCCATGGTGTTCAGGCGCAAATCGCATTAAGGAAGAAAACAAGGTCTGGTTTGACACGAAAGAATCCGCCGAACGCGCCGGCTTCCAGCCTGCCGCGAATTGCAGCGGGCTTTAATGAGGTAGTGCGTCCGCCTGTAACTCGTAGGATGGAATATCGTTTTCTTTTTTTCTTTCAGTACATCGCGGCATTGCACCGGAACCAGCACCAGCTACATACACCTTGCATACATTTTGTACTATAGTACAAAATGTATGCAAGGTGGAATTAAAAGCAAGGTGTGTGCCTGGGCTATTTTTTTTTCGTCTGTTTCAAGACAGGGAATGATTTTTTTTCACGCGCTTCAAGAATTTTTTCGCGCTCGTCATCGGTGAAAGTGGGAAGGATCTTTTCCAAAAGTTTCGCGTCCGGCGCAAGCACATCATTCCATTTGCCGATTTCCTCCAAAAAGGGGCGCAGCTTCTCCATATCAAAGCTCGTTCTTTCTTGCATCGTGCGCGTGATGTATCCATCATCGCCAAAGACGCGCGCCACATTCTTGGCGGTCATATAATCATTCATAATATCCTTCAATTCACTCAGCCGTTCCTTATTGGAGTCCTCTGATTCTTTCAATTCAAAAAATTCTCGTATCGCGTCTGCGACAAGCGCTTCATCAGGCACCCTTTTTTCCTCATCTGTTTTATATTCGTGCACCCACATAGGACACAACGGACGAAAACCGCAATAATTGCAAAGTGGGCCCGGCATCGGCTCAAATTCGCCAGATTCCATCCGTTTTTCTATTTCGCGAATGATGGTGAGTACGCGCCGTTTAACGCGCTCAAGTTTTTCCACGGAATTAACAGCGCTCACGGAATCATTATGCTTCAAAAAATACAGCGTGGTTTTCACAGATTCCGGCTTTATATGCGGCCAGCGCGTGGTGAGGGCAAGCGTGTACGCGCCCAATTGCATATCTTCCTCCAGCATTTCCTGACTCGGCATTTTTTTACCGGTCTTATAATCAATAATTTCATATGTATCACTTTCCGGGTCCTTGTCCAAACGGTCTATAGTGCCGGCAAGCGTGTGCGTGCGCCCTGTTTCTTCGTCAGACAATTCAATGGAAAAACGCCCTTCAAGTTCAATGGCATTGAAATTCCACGGGCTGTTCTTCTTGAAAAAATTTTCAAGAAGCTTTCGTCCCTCGGCAAAATACAATTTTTCTTCCGCTTCTCTCTTCACAGGGTCTTTCCATTCTATCCGTTCCGATGCCTCGCTCCATTTGGTCGTGTAAAAATCCAGTATTTCATCCAGAGTAGGGTAGAGCGGGTTGCGCTCAAACATCTTTTTAAGGGCGCTGTGCACGACGGTGCCAAACACCTGCTCCACGCGCTTTGGTGTTTTAATACGGTCTATTTCCTGAAATTTATACTTGAGCGGGCAGGTTTTGTATGTTTCCAGTGCTGAATATGATGTGCGCATACTTCAACTGTACCTATAATCCCACTATAATGCAAAATAGGTACCTATGAAAATATGATATACTGCGGATACTATCTATACGTCTACGCTATTGCGTACTAATTGTGGCTCTACTATACTAATATCAATACTCATTACCAATATTAAACAATATTAAATATGCACAGACTACATAAACATATGCCTTCGCGGGCGGCGAAAAACAGAATTACGAATATAGCTGGCGTATTTTTCCTTCTTGTCGCCACGCTTCATTTCGCTCGTGCAATAGCCGGATGGGAGGCAACGATAGCAGGCTGGACAATTCCGATTTGGTTCTCGTGGGTCGCCACGCTCGTCGCCATTTTGCTTGCTCGCGCAATGTTCCAAATGGATAAGGAGTAATGGTGTTTTGAGGGCGTTGCAAAAGCCCCATAAACGGTTCGGTGCATATGATACAAACTGCTCGGGCTATTGAATAGCTGTAGCCCACTCATTGGACTGGCGGAGAGGTGGCGGGTTCAATTCTTCCTACTGATTATGAACATCACCAGCAAAGCATTTCAATATGGAGAACCAATACCCGCGCGCTATACGTGCGATGGTGATGATATAAACCCATCACTTGCTTTCTCTGATATACCTAAAAAAACCAAGAGTTTGGTGTTGATAATGGACGACCCGGATTCACCCGTTGGCAATTGGGTACACTGGACAATGTGGAATATAAGTCCAAAAACAAACATGATGCCGGAGGACGAGAAACTGCAGGGGATATCCGAAGGAATGACGAATTTCGGCACCTCTGGTTATGGGGGTCCGTGCCCAAACAAAGGAACACATCGCTATTTTTTCAATTTATACGCGCTTGATACGGTTCTCGATTTGCCCGCTGATACAACGAGGAGCGAGCTTTTGGAGGCTATGCACGGGCATATTCTAGCTGAGGCGGAACTAATGGGAAAATACAAAAAAGTGCAAGACCAAAATGTGGGGTAAAAAATTGCAAATAAACATCACGCGTGCGCAGATGACAAGACGAAAGGCGAGAGCGCGAAAATTTCTGCGCGCGCTCAAAAAGCTGGTACCGGATGCGCGAATGGTTCTTCACTATTCCAATAATTTGGAGCTTCTCGTCGCCGTGATGCTTTCAGCGCAATGCACAGACAAGCAGGTGAACAAGGTGACGGAGAAACTTTTCAAAAAATACAAAACGCTTGACGATTATGTGAGAGCGCGCCCGAAAGAATTTGAAAAAGATATTTACTCCACCGGATTTTACCGCAACAAAACGCGGCATATTCTTGGCGCCGCAAAAATGCTCAAAAAGGAATTTGGCGGGGAAGTGCCGCGCACGATGGCGGAGATGGTACTCCTCCCTGGCGTATCGCGCAAAACAGCGAATGTCGTGCTTGGGAACGCTTATGGAGTTGTGGAAGGTATCGCGGTGGACACGCATGTGCGCCGCCTCGCGTTGAGAATGGGACTCACCACCGAGCGCGACCCAAAAAAGATAGAGCGCGATCTTATGCAACTTCTTCCGAAAAAAGAATGGTTCCGGTTCACTTACCTGATGATAGAATATGGCCGCCAATATTGCCCGGCGCGCCTGCCTGCCGGCAAGGCGGGCGCAAAAGTCTGCCCGCTGGACAAAATATGATTGCTGTGCTTTGATTGTATAAGTGTTCTTCTAACCAAAATGGAGGTAGGAAAATGAAG
>CAYIHM010000001.1:1431-8184 GCA_964363265.1 uncultured Candidatus Saccharibacteria bacterium | reverse complement strand
GGCCTGTTGATGGCGGCCGTGTTTCTGTTCCTGCTCACGCTCATCTTTGGGCGAGGAGGTGCGTGATGATTGTCCAATTCCTGAAGGGAATCGCCCTGCAGGCACACTGGGGGATGGTGGTTTCCATAATTGTCATCGTCGGTCTTTTCCTTTTGTCTATGAAAAGACCGGAAATCGTCGCCGATGAGGGAAGCCTCGCGTCAAGACTGACCGCCGGCCTGACCATTTTTTCGGTGGCGGTCTTCGCGGTCTCATTTTGGGTAACATTCTTCGCGTGGCTTCCGGCGACAGTACGATGGCTCCTCGGTGCATAAACACAGCGCAGACCCGCAAGCGGGTCTGCGCTGTTCCTTTACAAGCCCTTATTTACAAAAATTTACAAAAAGATGTAACACATTTCCGCGGTCGCGGAAATGTGTTACATCTTTAATAGAGCACAAGCAAGATAAACGCCTCTCTTCCGCTTTTGCCAGTTTGGCGGCGTAACGCAAAAGATTTCCACAGGCAATTCTTGCACGGCTAAAATCGCCAATATATCCTTATATTAAGCCATATTTCTACTCTTGCCTACGCGCCAAAAATGTGGCATAACTATTGACAAAGTCTTGCCAATCTGATATGATAATAATAATTCGGGTTTCCCGGATTTTTGCTTAATGGGCGGGATATGCAACGCGAAGCTTTTGCTCCGGGTGCTATCCGCAAGATAAGCAAGTAAAACGCATTTGGGACGCATATATGACCGTACCGCTGATTGTAGGGATATGTGCCCACTCAACCCACAACAACGCACTCAAAGTAGGCAAATGAGGGCGATTTGGGATTAAAAATTAGACAACTGCTTATTTTAGAACTTTTAACGGCAACATTGCTTTTCTTCGCGGGTGCGACGATGAATAACATCCCGAATCCTCCAAAAGAGGAACCGAAACAAAAGGCTGAAGTGGTGGCGATTGAGGCTGAAGCAGTAAACGCTACAACGAGTCCGTATGAGAGTGAAGTGAAGGAATACTTCAAGGATACTCCAGTCCTCGCAAGGATTGCGTATTGTGAGTCAAAGTTTCAGCAATACGACAAAGAGGGTGATGTTTTACGAGGCGGGCTTTCGCCAAAGGATATTGGCATTATGCAGGTCAATGAGTATTATCACGGTATCGCGGCCCGAAAGCTCGGATTTGATATCTATGAGGTTGAAGGTAACCTTGGCTACGCAAAGTGGCTCTATAAGAAAGAGGGGACAAAGCCGTGGGTATCATCCTCCAAATGCTGGACAAAATATGAGGAAATCGCGAAAAAATAATGATAACAAAAAATACGCCCTTGAGCGTATTTTTTGTTATATGATAAAATAGATTTCAATGAATCCGAAAGGATTATTGCGCTTGATGGAATATCACGCACAAAAGCGCTCCAGATAGCGAAAAAACTCCAAGGATATGTGTGGGGATTTAAAGTGAACGATCTTTTATTTGACAACCCGACTATCATAAAAAAGTTGAAGAAGTTTGGGAGTGTGTTCGCAGACGCAAAACTCCATGATATCCCAAACACGGTTGGCAACAGCGTGCATCGCCCCTCTCAAGGATTGGCGCGGATATCATAACAGTACATTCATATGGCGGTCAGGAGATGATGCGGGCGGCAAAACGCGTGGCCGGAAGGACTAAGATTATCGCGGTAACGGTCTTAACATCTCAAAAATTATCAACACAAAAAAAAGTTCTTGATCTTGCGCGTGGCGCAGTCGCCGCCGGCGTTGATGGGATTGTTTGTTCAGGACACGAGCTGTCGGCGGTCAAAAAAATCAAGGGGATAGGGGAGATGCTTATTATTGTTCCCGGCGTGCGCCCTTCTTGGTATACAAAAAAGGACGATCAAAAGCGCACAATGACACCGAAGAAAGCAATCTCCATCGGCGCAGACTATATTGTCATAGGCAGACCGATTGCAGAGACGAAAGATCCACTTATCGCGGTAAGGTCACTCTTGATGTGATAGTATATACGAATAAATACTAGTCTGTAATACGCAAGTACGGACACTTCATAGGCCCAACCCATAAGGGAAGGGCCTATCTTACTATACTAACCGTGTCGCACAATATAGTTTTTGCGACCATACCCATAGAGAGCTTGGTGTGGGCCCCCCGACATCTTTATTCAAAAGACGATCTGCAAAACTTTTTACGGTGTGACGTTCGGCACGGCAGGCTGGGCATCCTTTATGTGCTGAAGATTCCCCACAAGCGGCTCCCAAAGAAACTGAACAAAAATGCCCCAAAGATATTCAAACGGGACCGACAAATAGTTGCTCCAAATGCCGGTCACAAGCCCCCACGCATAACCGAGATTGTCCTGCGTGGCGGGCGCTTCAACGATTGCCCGCAAGTTGAACCCGAAATAGCTCAATGCGATAATCACCGCAATTACGATAAGAATGAGCTTAATAAACCCGCCTTGCTTGTTGTTATGAAAGTATGTCATACCATTATTGTAATACGCCGGTATGCAAAATAAAAATGGGGGCGGTGGAAAAGTCAAAGCTTCGCAGTATCATAGGTAATCAAGCGGGTTCAAATACGCATTTAGTGGCGCTACCGGAATGTAGGCATTCCCGCAATTCGTGATTTTCTTTATGTCGCCGAGTCGCACAATTTCAACGCCTTGGCTTGCATAGACAGTGAGGTGCAGATGTGGTCCCGTAGAATACCCCGTATTGCCGCTATAACCTATAGTCTCGCGCGTAGAGACGCTTTGGCCCTTCGCAACCTTTATGAGCGAAAGATGCGCATAGAGCGTTGTAAGGCCGTTCTCGTGCCGTATCAGGACCCATTTGCCGTATGAATAACATCCCTTAAACTGGTCCGTGTTCCCCGTTCCTATTACAGTACCGGAAAGTGCCGCCTTCACCTCGGTGCCTATGGACGCGCCAAAATCAACGCCGTTGTGGCCTTTGCCGCTGTATGCGCCGGACTTTGCAAATTCCGTGTTACCAAAATACTGCGTTATCCGTATTGTTGGAAGCGGCCAAGCAAGGACGCCTTTGCCAGCCGGCGGCAAGCTATCCGGGTCAATGGCAATTTTTAATTGCGACTCAAAGTCAAGAAGTTCTTTTTCAAACTGCTCTTTAAGAGCTTCTTTCTCGGCAAGTATTTTTTTATAATTTGATTCTTTATTTTTTGTTTTTGAAAGAAGGATGTTTTTCTGAACCAGTGTCGCGTCAACTATTTGCTTCTGGTCGGAGAGTTTGCTTTTGAGCGCCAGCAATGTGGCGCGCTCTTTTTCAACATCCGTCTTATCAACCTCAAGATTTTGCTTGAGTTCTGTCAGCGTGCGTACTCTTTCCGTGATGTTCGCTTGCAATTGTTCAAAGCGGTCAATATCGCCCCAAAGACTTGAAATATCATCGACCCCGAGTATCATCTCCGCGAGAGAACGGTCGTCAATCTCATTGACGAGACGCAATGTTTCAGCCACAGCGCTCTGATTTTGCGAGATAAGCGCGCCCTTATCCCCGATTTCCAGCTCAAGCTTTTGTATATTTAAAGTGCTTGAAGTAATTTTGTTCTCCGTTACCCTGATATCAAGGGCGAGTTTTTTGCGCGTGATATCTATTGTGGTAATTTCCTTTTGCAAACTTTGCTTTTCGTTCCCAATGTTATCAAGCTGTTTTTGGTACTCTTGTATTTCCTTCTCCAGATTTACTATTTCCGAGGAGCGGTCGTCAATTTTTGTTTTCAGGTCTGTGATGGTATCGGCCGAAAGTGGTGCGGATACCACTGCAAAAATGGCAATAATAAGAGCGCCGACCGCAAAAATGTTTTTAACTTTATGTTGAATTTCAATGTGTGGCATAACGGTTATAATGCGGTTATCATAACGATAATAACATCCTTACAATCTCAAGTTTGTAAGGATGTTATTATGCGCGTGCGCGCAGGCGCGATAATGCGATGCGCAGGCGCGAAATTGCTTCTTCTTTGCCGATTATGGCGGCAATGGTAAATGGGTCTGAAGATTTATCGCGGCCGGAAAGAGCATAACGGATAGGCCACAACACGGCTCCCCTGCCCCGCTCTTCGGCAAAGTCCCACAGTGCTTTTTTCACCGTATCGGCGCTTGAGAAATCCGCAGATTGCAATAATTTTATCGCGCTGTCAATATTGTTCGCAATGTCCTCTTTTGCGGAGTCTTTCCAAAGAAGTTTTCCTGTATCGTATTCAGGCGCAGTGAAAAAATAATCCCACTCCCCTTCTTCTGCCATTTTTTCAATATCTGATATTTTAGAGATACGGTCAAGTACAATCGGGGCTATCTTTTCAATACGCGCGTCATCGGATACTCCGATGTGTTCCGCAACGAGGACACGCAAGTCTTTCGCCGGCATTTTTCTCAAGTGCTCTTTGTTTATCCAATTGAGTTTTTCTTGATTGAACACAGCGCCGCTTTTCTGCACCTTGGCGATATCAAATTCTTTTATCAATTCTTCCGGCGTAAAGATTTCCCGCTCATCTCCGGGGTTCCACCCAAGCAGTACCAAAAAATTCAGGAGCGCATCAGGCAAATACCCTTCCTGTTCGTACGCGTGCACAGGCAAAGCGCCGTTTCGTTTTCCCAGCTTGCTTCTATCGGGGGCTAAAATAAGCGGTAAGTGCGCGTACACTGGCTCCGGAGCACCGATAGCGCGCTGTATCAATATCTGGCGCGGGGTATTGGAAATATGGTCTTCACCGCGAATGATGTGCGTAATGCCCATTTCAAAATCATCCACGACCACCGCCAAGTGAAATAACGGCGTCTCCGCATCTTTTGCGATAACAAAATCCTTCAGCTCCGTCGTATCAACGGAAATATCCCCGCGAATAATATCGTGGAAAGCAACGACCGTATTTGGATTCCTAAATCGCACCACTTTTCCGGTACCGCCTTCGTTTTCCTCCGCTTCATACGCACTCCCTTCGTCCAGCATTTTTTTGAGATATCGTTTGTATATGTCAGTGCGCTCCGACTGACGATATACTTCATCATAGGAAATGCCAAGCCACGCGAGGCTATGAATGATGTCGTCCTCATATTCCTTTTTGCTTCGTTCTTTGTCGGTGTCCTCAATTCGTAAAATAAATTTACCGCCATAACACCGTGCGAACAAATAAGCAAAAAGCCCCGTCCTCACATTGCCGATATGCAAAAATCCCGTCGGCGACGGCGCGAAACGCGTTATGACAGATTTCGTGTTGGATGGCATATTGTGCCGCAAGCCGGCGCTTCCCGGTGTGCGTAATGTTTGCATTGTAACATATTTCCCGATACCGCATCGCGCTAACATACTTCGCGTCCCGTTCCCCATCCTACAATTCCCTCACAACATCCTTACAAACTCCAGTTTGTAAGGATGTTGTGAGGACGAGAAAACACCGGCACTAGACCGGCGCTAATACAATACTGATGATTTGTAACTATTTACGCGATATTACGATACAATTGTCGGTTATCATCTCTGTGAGCCCGTTCGGCGCCCAATTTAAATTGTGAGGCGTATGGTACGATAATGTTGAGCGAGTGGTACTAATAAAAGATGATCCATTTCACATTTCACAAAAAATCACGCGAGGAGTTGCAGGGTTTTTACTTTTCGTGCTCCAGCGCTATGTGAAGAAGTTCGCGGGCTATTTTTTTTGCGGCGTCAGGACGCGCGAATGCTTTTGCGGCGATAGACATCTGCGCGCGCTCACCTTTGGCTTCCATAAGACGGATAATGTCAGAGGCCAAAACGTGCGGAGCAAGGTTGCTCTCCTCCATTACCACCGCGGCACCTGAGTGCGAGTATGTGAAAGCATTTTTGCGCTGGTGGTCAGCGTTTGAGTCCGTGATGGGAATAACGATACTCGGCAACCCCCACGCCGCTATCTCAAAAAGCGCCGAGCCGGCGCGTGTTACCACTAAATCAGCGACGCCAGCGGCCATTTTCATCGCCAGAGCATTCAAATACGGAAATGGACGATACCGGTCAGCATATTGATTCCCGGCCAAGATTACTCCGGCTGTCCCCGTCACATCTTTATAATGCGCCTTGCCAGTTTGATGAATAACTTGATATTTTGGAAGCAATTGCGGAAGCATTTCCAAAACCGTCTCGTTGATTTTTTGCGCGCCCAAAGAACCGCCTAGTATCAAGACGACCGGCACATTTTCTTCCAGTTTTAAAAATTCTCTCGCACCGCTGCTTTGCGGAGTTAGCATTTGTCGCCGAACAGGGTTGCCTATAAGCGCGACTTTTTCCGACTTAAAATAGCGCGCCGCATCCGGATACGAAAGAGCAACATGCTCGGCGAATTTCCCAGCCCACAAATTCACTTTGCCCGGTGCTGAATCTGACTCGTGAATAACGACGGGAATACCGAATATACGTGCGGCAAAAAGAGGCGGAAAACTCGCATATCCGCCTTTTGAGAAAACGACGTCAGGGAAAATCGCATACATCTGCCATACCGCTTTTAAAAGTCCGGCGAATGTCTTGAACACGTCAAAAAAATTCAACAAAGAAAAATAACGCCGTATCTTCCCCGCAGGCGTTGCGCGGAATTCAATATCATTCTCTATGAGTGCTTCTTTATCGTATGGGTCTGGTGCGAGATAATAAAATTTTGGAACGATAAGATGCTCTTCCTCGGCAATGCGTCTTATTTCTTCCGCAACAGCGATTATGGGGTAAAAATGTCCGCCAGTTCCTGCGCCCGTGAATAGAATTTTCATA
>CAYIHM010000001.1:0-1331 GCA_964363265.1 uncultured Candidatus Saccharibacteria bacterium | reverse complement strand
GATTATGGGGTAAAAATGTCCGCCAGTTCCTGCGCCCGTGAATAGAATTTTCATAGATTACGAATTACGAATGTGTACGAATATACGGATAAAACACTTGTTACGAATTATTGGCGGACTGGAGGATAAAAATATAATCGATGGATTTATATTTCACAATTTCCTCTGATGGCGCGAAATACCGAGAACAATACCTATTTCCGCAAGCGCGACCAAGAGTGCCGACCCTCCGTGGCTCACAAATATAAGAGGAAGTCCGGTCAATGGCATCACGCCTATAAGCGACGCTATGTTCAAAAAAGATTGCGCCACAATCATTATAACAATCCCCGCCACAAGAAGTCCACTGAAGCTATCGGGGGCGCGCCGTGCAATATAAAGCCCGCGCAAAAGAAATAGTATGAAAAGCGCAATCAAGGCGATGGCGCCGACAAATCCAAACTCTTCCGCCGCTACTGCAAAAATAGAATCTCCAATCGGCTCGGGCAAAAAATTGAACTTCTGAATACTTTGTCCAAACCCGCGCCCGGCAACTCCGCCGGAACCGACTGCGATAAGCGCTTGCTGAATTTGCCATCCGGAGCCCATTGGGTCGCGCGATGGGTCAACGAAAGTCATTACGCGGTCCATCAGATACGGTCTCATAAAAACCAAAAGAGCTGCTCCTATGAGAATTCCTCCCACAAGTATCGCCAAATGTTTCCATCTTCCGCCGGCTATAAGAAACATTGATATTGCGGTTGCCAAGACGACAATAAACGTTCCCGTGTCGGGTTGGAGCAAAAGCAAAATGCCGGCAAGTCCCACAACTGCCAAAAGAGGAAGAAATCCGAAACGAAAAGTTCCTACTTTTGCTTTTACCGATGAGAACCACGCCGAAAGATACAGTACAACTCCAAATTTAAGAAATTCGGCCGGCTGAAACGAAAAAGAGCCGAAAAGGAGCCACCGTTTTGCGCCTCCATGTTCAAGATTTAACTGCGGGACGAAAACCAACGCCGTAAGAACGAGTGAGAAAAGGAAAATATGTAGTGCATAATGTTTCCAAAAAGTATGCGGGATTTTTGTCATCCATATAAGAAAAAGCGAGCCGAGAAACAGCCCGAAAAAAAATTGATTGAATGCTATCGCGCCAAATGTCGCGCCGTCGCGCGCCAAAAGGCCGAGTGATGCGGAAATAAAAATAAAAAAGCCTCCCAAGACTAGGGAAAGAACTAGGGCGAGAAAAATTTTGTCTATACTGTGGTCGCGCATGCCAAAAATTGATGAGTGTTAACGAATATAATTTCTTGCGCATCCAGCACTTATTTTACCGATTCCACTGTGCAATG